>NZ_JBHWHX010000002.1:380277-384641 GCF_042732315.1 Streptomyces sp. NPDC059787 | reverse complement strand
CCGGGGCGGCCCGCGCGGGCGGCGGCGCGGGGGGGGGTGGGGGGCAAGGCCCTGGGGAGCCCGGTGCGGCGGCCCCCGCCGCCGGACGACGGGGGCCGCCCGTCGCCGCGGGTCAGCCCGCGCGGGCCGAGGCGCCGGGCGGGGTGGGGGGCAGGACCCTGGGGAGTTCGGTGCGGCGGGTGATGCCCAGTTTGCGGTAGGCGGCCGTCAGGTGGGTTTCCACCGTGCGGCGGGCCAGGTGCAGTAAGGCGGCTATCTCCGCGTTCGTCCGTCCCTCGGCCGCGAGGCCGGCGACGCGGCGTTCGCTGCCGGTGAGCGCGGCGGGGCCGGTGCGCGGGGCGCCGGCGCGGCGGGCGCCGCCCTCGCGGAGCAGTTCCTCGGCGACGGTGCGCAGCCGGACCGCGCCGAGGCGTTCGGCACGTTCCACCGCCTCGCGCAGCGACTCCCGGGCGCGGGAGCGCTCCCGCAGGGCATGGAGCAGCCGGCCGTGGGAGATCAGGGCCGAGACCAGCTCCGTTCCGGCCGGTTCCCCGCGCAGGAGCCCGACCGCGCGGCCGGTGAGCTCCAGGCCGCGCCGGCCGCCCGTCGCCTCGCCCAGCACGCGCAGTGCGCGGCCCCGTACGCGCGGGGTGTGCCACACCTCGGCGAGCCGCAGTTCCTCCTCGGCGAGGACCAGCGCCTCCCTCGGCCGGCCGAGCGCCAGCTCGCACTCGGCGGCGGCGACGCGCCAGGGGGCGACCACCGACCTGAACGCCTCGCGGGCCGCCTGGCGCCGTCCGCACTCCATGAAGTCGTCCAGCGCCGCCGCCGGATCCCCGGCGGCGGCACGCAGCAGTCCCCGCGCGTACAGGAAGCGGTGGGTCCGCCAGGAGTCCGGTGCCGTCCGCAGGTCGAACCCGTCCACGAGACGGGCGGCCTCCTCCAGCCGGCCCGTCTCCACCAGCGCGATCACGGCCTGCGTGTGCGCGCTGGTGGGTCCGGGCCCGGACGGCCCGGCCCCGGACGACCGGGCCCTCGGGTCGGCGAGCACGGTGTCGAAGTCCGCGCGGGCCGCCGCGAGATCCACGCGCAGGTCGAGCAGGACGTGGTGCATGGGGTGCAGCAGGAAGGGGCCCAGCGCGTCCAGGGCGCGCCGCACCAGGCGCTCGGCCTCGTCGAGTTCGTCCGCCCAGTGGGCCACTGCGGCGGCCGTGCCGAACAGGAACGGCTCGGCGATCGGGTCGGCCGGACCCTCCAGGAGCGTGCGGATCTGCGCCATCGCGTCCCGTGCGGAGATCAGTCCCGCCGTCGCCTCGTAGCGCACGTTCAGTATCCGGTGGGCCGCGCCGAGCAGGTCCGTGGTGCCCCCGTCCGGCCCGGACCGCCGCCGGTACTCCTTGCGCAGGGCGCCCAGTTCCTCGTCGGACATCAGTAAGGCGACGGCGCGCAGCGTGCGCACCAGGTCGGGCCGGTCCGCCAGCCGGGGCTCCTCCTCCCGGAGCACGCGCAGCGCCGCCCGGGTCTCCCCGCTGCGGACGAGCGCCGTGGCCAGGGCCACCATCGCCCGCACCAGGTCCCGGGACCCGCCCGGCAGCCGTACGGCCTCCGCGAGCCGGGCGATGCCGCCGGACGGGTACTCGGCGCACTCCAGGGAACCGAGCTGGATGAGGACGGTGGCCCGGCGGACGGGCGCCATGGGTTCGTCCAGGGCGCGTCTCAGGAACGCCACGGCGCCTCGTGGGCGGCCGGCGCGGACCTCACCGGCCGCGGCCTCGACCAGCACGTCGACGGCCCAGGACTCGGCCACCGCGGAGGCGTGCGACAGGTGTCCGGCCACCACGGCGACCTCGGCGCCCCCGCGCATCAGTTCCTCGGCGGCGGTGCGGTGGGCCGCCCTGCGCCGGCCGCTCGTCCAGCCGCTCAGCACCGCGTCGCGCAGCAGCGGGTGCGCGTACCGGTGCGGGCCGTCCGCGTCCTGGCGCAGCAGGCCCAGGCGGGTCATCGCGGTGAGCCAGCCCGCGACCCGGTCCGGGTCCGCCTGGGCCGTCCTGGCGATGATCCGGGCCTGGATGTCGCGGCGTTCGGCGGGGCGGCACCCCGGGTACCGGTTCCGCGCGGGCGCGGTGCCGTCCGCGGACGGGGCCCGTGCGGCCCCCGCGTCCGCTTCCCCGCTCTCCAGCACGGCCAGGGAGCGGGCGACCTGGGCCGTCGCCGCGCCCGCGCCGGCCAGCCACCAGGACACGGCGTCCGGGTAGGCGCCCGGGTACAGCGCGGCACAGGTGTCCGGCAGCGGGGCGGACCCGTCGGTGGTGCCCCCGGACGACAGGTCCTCCAGCAGGGCGTGCAGCAGCAGCGGGTTGCCCGCTCCGGCCCGTACGCAGTCGGCCACCCGCTCGGGTGTGGCCTCGGGGAAGGCGGCGCGGACCAGGTCCGTGGCGGCGCCGTCGCTCAGCGGGGCGAGGGTGTGGGTGCGGGCGAGGGCGGGGGAGAGCCCGTGGGCGATACCGGCGCCGGGCGGGTCGATGTCGTACTGGCTGCGCTCGGTGACCACCAGGAGCACCGGCAGCCCGTCGACGAGCCGGGCCGCCTCCGCCAGCCAGCGGCGCGAGAGCGGGTCGGCGGCGTGCACGTCGTCGACCGCCACGAACAGCGGGGCCTCGGCCGCGTACGTCTCCAGCAGCCGCCACAGCAGCGCGGACTGTGTCCGGTGGTGCGCGGCCCGGGGAGTGCCGGGGTCCGCCGGGGGGTCGTCGACGAAGTCCGCCTCCGCGCCGAAGAGCTGGTGGACGACGCCCCACTCCGTACCGCTGTTCTCCGGGGTGCAGCGGGCCCGCAGCACCCACATGTTCCGGGCCGCGGCCTGCTGTGCGGCGGCCCTCAGGAGGGCGGTGCGGCCGGTGCCGGTGGCGCCGCGCAGCAGGAACAGGCGGCCCGAGCCCTCACGGGCGCGTTCGGCCTCCGCGGCCAGCAGCCGCAGGGCGTCGTCCCGTTCGCTGAGGGGTTCCACTGGGGGCAACGGTTCCTCCTGGGCCGGGGCGGGTCGTGGTCGGGCGGGGTAAGGGCGGGTGACGGGGACGGATCCCACGGGTTACGGGGCGGACCTCACGGTCGACGGGGGCTGATCTCACGGGTGACCGGACGGAACAGCGGCCGGCCCCTCCTCGGAGGACGTGAAACGGGCCCTGCGGGTGCCCCGACGGGCGGGCGCAGGTGGCCTGTTGAGGCAAGAAGCGGGAACAAGGGGTGAATCCTTGCCCCAGGTATGGACGAAGCGCACCGGGTCGTGTTCCATTCCCGCAGAGCCGGGCCCCGTCCCCGTCCCCGTCCCCGGGCCTGGGCCTGGGCGGAAAGCGCAGTGTGCAGGACACGGCGGGGGGTACCCGGCGCGTGCCCGGCCGGCGAGCGGTGCGCGTGATCTCGTGGTGCGTCTCGTGGTTCTCCACGATTGCCCGCCTCCCACCCGGCACAGGAGTGTGTGACCGAAGCATCGGACGCGGACACCACAGCGGTGCCCGCAACTCGGGTATGGGGAATCGGTTGCGCAGCTCGTTCGGAACCTCGGAAACGGCCCCGGCCGCCGGGCAGGGGACCCGGATCCCCGTGGTGGTCGACGCCCCGGACCCCATCTCCCGGGCCGGCGCGGCCAGTGAACTCCGCCGGCACCCGGTCATCGAGCTGGTGGAGGACGGCCGTCCCGGTCCGGACACCGTGGCCCTCCTCATCAACGACCACCTGGACGAAGGCCTGTTGACCCGGATGCGCAAGCTCGTGCGCAGTGACGGCAGCCGCGCCGTGCTCGTGGTCGGCGCGATCCGGGAGAACGAGCTCCTCGACGTGGTCGAGTGCGGGGTCGGCGCGATCGTCTGGCGCCACGAGGCCACCGCGCACCGGATGGTGCGTGCCGTCGTGGCGGCCTCCCGGGGCGACGGGGACCTCCCCGGTGACCTGCTGGGCCGGCTGATCAACCAGGTGGGCACACTGCACCGCACCTCGGCGGGCCATCCCGGCGGCCCCTCCTCCGGCCTGACGGCCCGTGAGGCCGACGTCCTGCGCCTCGTCTCCGAGGGCCTGGACACGGGAGAGATCGCCGGAAAACTCTCGTACTCCGAACGCACGGTCAAGAACGTGTTGCACGGCATCACCACCCGGCTGCACCTCCGCAACCGCGCGCACGCCGTTGCGTACGCCCTTCGGGAAGGTTACATCTGACCGAACAGGCAACCGAATTCACCCTCTCGGGCAGCCCGTCGTGGCCGCTCCCCGGCCCGGGGGGGGGGACGGGGGGGCGGGCCCGCCGGGACCCACGGGGGTGCGCGGCGGGGCCGGGGGGAGGGCCCCCGGGTTGCAGGGTGACGCTGTGGCGCAGAACCCGAGCGCACGCGGTG
>NZ_JBHWHX010000002.1:303332-380267 GCF_042732315.1 Streptomyces sp. NPDC059787 | reverse complement strand
CCCCACCCAGTTCCTCCAAAGCTGCCATACCCCGAAACCCAAACCACCCCCGCCGCCCCCCGCGGGGCCCCCCCCCCGCCCCGGGGGGCCCCCCCCCACGCCGCGCGTCCACGGGCACGATCGGTGGAGCCCGGCGGCCCGGTGGTACGGCAGCCGGTGAGCCAGTGAGCCGGTGTGCCGCATCACGGCAGAGCAGGAGTACGACGGTGATCCACGAGGTGGACGAGGTCCTCAAGGGGCTTCTCAGCAGCGGCGCCCTGGCCGGCTCGGGCATCGAGGTGTCGCTGGACGCCCCGACCCGGGACTGGGCGGCCCGCCGCAACGCGCCCGCCCTCAACGCCTACCTCTACGACATCCGTGAGGAGGTCTCACGGCGCGAACGCGGCACGGTCGCGGTCACCGACGGCGACGGCCGGACCGTGAAGCGCCGGCTGCCCCCGCGCTGGTTCCGGCTGTCGTACCTGGTCACCGCCTGGACCAAGCAACCACAGGACGAACACCGCCTGTTGTCCGCCGTACTGGCCACACTGCTGCCCCGCGAGATCCTGCCGCCCGCCGAACTCCCCGCCGCCCTGGGCGTGCTGGGGCTCTCCGTGTCGCTGTCGGTGGCCGGCACCCAGACCGAGTCGCGGTCGCTGGCCGAGATCTGGTCCGCGCTCGGCGGTGAACTCAAGCCGTCGCTCGACCTGGTGGTGCTCGTCCCGTTCCCGTCCTTCCCCGAGTACGACGCCGGCCCGCCGGTCACCGAGGGCGCGGTCGTACGGGTCCGCTCGGTCGACGGCGCCCAGGACGACTCACCCGGTCGCGGCCACCGCCCGCACCACGTCGAGCGGGGGAGGCGGAACCGTTGAACGGCCACCACCACGACCCGGCCGAGGCGCTCCTCGCACGCGTCACGCGGCTCCGGGAGCGGGTCGCCCTGCTGGTCGAGCACCGCGCCGCCGGCGACCCGACCGCCGACGACCCGCTCCGCGGCCTGTACCTGTCCGAGGAAGCCGTACGGCACCACCTCCGCACCCCCTCCGCCCCATCGGGGGACCACGTGGCGGGGGACGACGACGAGCCCCCCGGCGACCGGCTCGGTCCGCTCGCGCGGCGGCTCGGTCTGCGCCCGCTGGAGGTCTCGGTGCTGCTCGTGGCGCTCGCCCCGGACCTCGACCGCTCCTTCGAGCCCCTGTACGGCTACCTCAACGACGACGTGGGCCGCCGCCGCGCCACCACCGGGCTCGCACTCGACCTGTGCGGCGCCCCCGTGCACCGGCCCGAGGCCCGCGCCGTCTTCCACCCCTCCGCACCCCTGCGGTCCCTGGCCCTGCTCGACGTCGACGAACCGGAACGCCCGTTCCTCAGCAGGTCCTTGCGGGTCCCGGGCCGGCTCCTCGCCCACCTCCTCGGCGACGACACCCCGGATCCGTCGCTCACCGGGCGGGTCCGCCCGCTCACCGTGACGTCCACCGCGGACACACCCGACGGAGACACCTTCACCGAGCGGCTCGCCGCCCGGCTGGCCGCCGCCCCGCTCACCGTCTACCTGCGCGAGCACCGCGAGGGCGAGGGCCTGGCGCACGCCGCGCGGGCCCTCCCCGGCGGCTCCCTGCACTACACCCCCCAGGGGCCGCACACCGGGGAACCGCTGAACGCCCTGCTGCGCGAGGCCCGGCTGCGGGACCGCGCCGTGGTCGTCTCCCCGCTCCCGGACGCCCCCGGGGCACTCGTGCGGGCACTGTCGGTGCCCGATGTGCCGGTGGTGTTCACCGGCTCCCGGCCGTACGACCCGCAGTGGTGCGACCACGACCCCCTCGTCCTGGACGCCCCCCGGCTGGGAGCGGGCGCCGTGGACACCTGGGCCGCGGCCCTGGACGACGGGGCGGAACCCGATGCCCGTACGGGCACACCCGCCGCCCCCTCCGGCCCCCTCGGCTTCGATCTCGCCGCCACCGTGGCCCCGTACCACCTGAGCACGGACCGGGTGACGCGGGCCGTGCAGGCCGCCCGGCGCCTCGCCGCGTTCGACGGCACCGCCCTCACCCCCGGCCACCTCAGGCTCGCCGCACGCCAGCAGTCGACCTCGGGTCTGGAACAGCACGCCCGGCGGATCCGGCCGGCGGTGACCTGGGACGACCTGGTGCTGCCCGAGGCGCCCCTGGACCGGCTGCGGGAACTGGCCCGGCGGGCCCGCCACCGCGACCGGGTGCTCGGCGACTGGCGGCTCAGCGCCGGCGGCGGCCGGGGCCGCGGCGTGCTGGGGCTGTTCGCGGGCGAGTCGGGCACCGGCAAGACCCTGTCCGCCGAGGTCGTCGCCGCCGAACTGGGCCTGGACCTGTACGTCGTACGGCTGTCCTCGGTCGTGGACAAGTACGTCGGCGAGACCGAGAAGAACCTGGAGCGCGTCTTCTCCGAGGCGGACCGCACCGACGCCGTCCTGCTCTTCGACGAGGCGGACGCGGTGTTCGGCAAGCGGTCCGAGGTCAAGGACGCGCACGACCGGTACGCCAACATGGAGAGCGCCTACCTGCTCCAGCGCCTGGAGTCCTTCGACGGCATCGCGCTGCTCACCACCAACCTGCGGGCCAACATCGACGAGGCGTTCACCCGGCGCCTCGACCTGGTGGTCGACTTCCCGTTCCCGGACGCCGGCCAGCGGCTCGCGCTGTGGCGGCACAGCCTCTCCCGCGTGCCGTGCGCGGACGGCGTCGACGCGCACGGGGTGGCGCGGGACTTCGAGCTGGCCGGCGGTTCCATCCGCAGCGCCGTGGTCACCGCCGCCTACGCGGCCGCGGACCGGGGCGGGCCGGTCTCCACGGCCGACCTGCTGGAGGGCGCGCGACGGGAGTACCGCAAGGCGGGGCGGCTGGTGCCGGGCGAGGGCGCCTGGTAGCCGCCCCGGCGGGGGCGGCTCACCGCGGGGTCAGACCGACTGCCGCTGCCACTTCTGGTTGGGCGTGCCCCCGGGCTTCCACAGGTGCAGCCCCGTGCCGTTCGCGGTGCCGCTCCACATGGCGTCGACGCACTTCTCCGACTGCGGGTTGACGAGGTACCCCTCGGCGCTCGTCACGAAGGTCTGGGCGGGGTTGCCGCTGCACCGGGCCAGCTGGATCAGGGCGCCCTCCTCCACGGAGCCCCAGGCCACGTCCATGCACATGTCCATGGAGCGGACGGTGCCGTCGCCCCGGAAGTCCCACCGCTGGTTGGCGGCCTCGGGGTCGCAGTCCTGCAGCACCAGAGCGGTGCCGTCCTGCGCCTTGCCCTTCTTCAGCGGGACGGTGATGCACCGCTTGGACCCTTCGCCCACGATGAGGTCACCGACCAGGACGGCCGGCTCGTCCTCCTCCTGCTCCTGGCCGCCGCCGGACGGCTCCTCCTTCTCCTCGGAGCCCGCACCGGCCGAGTCCCCGGTGTCCGCCGGCTCCTCCTGTTCGGGCGCCTTCACCTCCGTCGACGGCTCGGCGCTCGGCAGGGCGGCCGGCGCGGACAGCGCGGGGCTGGGGACGGGAATCACACCGGCCTCGGCCTGCGCCATCTGCTCGGTGGCCAGGGAACGGACGTCGGGCTTGTACGTCAGCCAGATCACCACGAACGCGACCGCCAGCGCCACCGTCATCGCCAGCACCGTGGCCAGCCAGCCGGGCAGGAAGCCGCGCTGGACGAACTTCCCCTCCACCCCGAGCGGATCGACGCCCGACCGCTGGACCGCCAGCGTGTACGGACGCTCCTGCTTCGAGCCGAACCAGATGATCTCCCGCGGCTTCAGCCGCGCCTTGACGAACACCGCCCGGCCGGGCTCGATCTGCACATTGCCCGGATCCAGGTCGAACGAGAGCTGGTCACCGTTGTCGCTCCCGCCGATCGACGCGGTCACCTTCGTGTTCCCGAGGTTGTCCACCGCCAGTTTCGGGCGTCCCCGCAGCCGTCCCTTCACCACCGGCGGCACCAACTCGGCGCGCACCTCGGTGAACGGAGTGACCGTCACGTTCCCCTCGGGGACGGCCGTCGCCTCGGGGTGCTCCGTCGGTGTGATCCGCACCGCGTACGGATGCGGTCCCGCCACCGCGTCCGGTGTCCGCGGCACGGCGAACGACACCTCCACCGTCCCCGTGGTCCCCGGGTACAACCGCAGCGACTGCGGCTCCACCCGCGTCCACGGCGCGAGATCCCCCACCGGCTCGAACCGGTACTCGTCCACCACGTCACCGGTGTTGCGCACCCGCAACCGCACCGTCGTGCCGCCACCGGGATCCACCGTCGTCGACGCCGGCTCAAGAGAAGTCCAAAGGGTCACGTATCGACGTTACGGGAGACGCCCCGAGGGGTCAGGGGCCTGTGAGGCAGGGTCGGCTGCCCGGAAAGGCACCCGGCTGCCCGGCCCGGTGGCGGTACGTCCCCGGCCCGCCGGCTAGTCGTCCGCCTCCCATTCGGACACGGACTCGTCCGGGTCGTGGCTGACCCTCTCCTCCGACTTCGACATCTCACCCCTGAGGACCCAGTCCTCCAGGCTGCTTCCGTTCTTCTGCGCCACCCGCTTGACGGCCGCCACCACCTCGGGGTGGGCCCTCATCCACTCCGGCATCACCCAACCCGGGAAGAACTGGTCATGGGTGCCCGCCGCCTCGACCTCGTACCCGTTGGGCCGGCCGATGTGCTCGTTGACGGCGTCGAAGGCCCACTGGCAGCCGCTGCAGGCCTTCTTGACGCCGCCCATCATGACCTTCTGGACGGGCTCTCCCTTCCTCGGGTTCGCCAGCCAGTGCTCGACGTGCTTGCCCAGGAGGGTCATCTCACCGTGCAGGGACGTTCCCTTCGCCGACTCGACACCGTCCGCGTGCCACTGGACCGGCTTCTTCAGGGCCTCGTCGATGGCGAGCAGACCCGCGGCCCCGCCGTGCGCCCCGGCGTAGGCGCCGTCGACCTGGGCCCGGAACTTGAGCCGGTCCTTGTTGGCGCGGGGGTCGACATTGCGCTTCCGCTCCTCGGCCTTCGCCTGCTGCACCTCGTCGGACCTGTCGACGTACCGCCGCAGTTCGGCCTCGACCACCTGCTTGTCGTTCGCGGTCACCTTCCTGTCACCGGTGTTCCCCGCGATGGCGAGGTGACCGTCGGGCAGGAGTGACACGGCCAGATGGGGAGTGATCCTCTTCGCGCCGCGGACGATGTTCTTCTTCTTGTCGCGGAAGTCGCCGTTGGTGTCGATGACGGTCTGCAGCGCGATGCGGGACATCCGGTCCAGCATGCGCAGGGTCACGTCCCGGTCCAGGGCGCCCGTCTCCCGGGTCTGCCGGAAACCGGGGGCGGCGGTCTCCTCCGTCCCGGCGGTCCGCTGCACCTGCGGCGCACCCGTGTCCACGGCCCGCTGGACGCCGTGGGCGCCCTCCGTGCCGGCCCGCACCGGGGCCGCGCCGCTCATCACCCGGCGGGCGTTCGCCTCGGCCTCCCGCTCGAAGCGGTCCGCGGGGTCGCTGACCTTCAGTCCGCTGCCGTTGTCGTGGCCGGAGACCGGCCCGCGCCGCTGCTGGATGACGTGCGTCAGCTCGTGCGCGAGGGTGTGCTTGTCCGCGCCGTCCCGGCCGACCACCACATGGCTGCCCGAGGTGTACGCGCGGGCCCCGACCTCCGCGGCGGAGCGCTGGGCCACCGCGTCCGTGTGCAGCCGCACATCACCGAAGTCCGCGCCGAGCCGGGCCTCCATCTCCGTCCGCAGCGGGGTGTCCAGGGGCCGGCCCGCGGTGCGCAGCACCTGGTGCACGGCCGACCGCTGCACCGAGGGGGAATCCGGCCCGGCGGGCAGGTGACCGCAGCCCGCGTCGTGCCGGTGGCGCTCCTCGGCGACCGCCCGGGACACCGCCGCGTTCCCCGCCGCCCGCTGCACCGAGGGGGAATCCGGCCCGGCGGCGAGGTGACCACAGCTCGCGTCGTGCCGGTGGCGCTCCTCGGCGACCGCCCGGGACACCGCCGCGTTCCCCGCCGCCCGCTGCACCGAGGGGGAATCCGGCCCGGCGGCGAGGTGACCACAGCTCGCGTCGTGCCGGTGGCGCTCCTCGGCGACCGCCCGGGACACCGCCGCGTTCCCCGCCGCCCGCTGCAGGGCGAGCAGCCCGGCCGAGGGGCCTCCGGCGGCGTGTCCGCCGCTTCTGCGGGGCTTCGGCGACGGGGCTCCCGGGGTCTGTTCGTTGCTCTGCTTGTCCTGCCCGCGCACGGGCACTCCCCTCGGCGGCGGATACACGTCACCGGCCAGGCTGCCAGGACCTCCGGAGGCGGGGAATGACCTTCGGGGCAGCCTTGGGGGCAGGTACGGCGTGCCTTGCCCTTCCGGGCAACAGCGGTGCCCCGGACACGGCACTCGCAGACGTTCCGGGCGGCGCGCTGCGCGCGCGAGGCTGAGTACAGACCTGACTCGTACCCCGAGGAGAGCAGAGCATGCCGTCCTACCTGTCGCCGGGCGTCTACGTCGAGGAGGTGGCCAGCGGCTCGCGCCCCATCGAGGGAGTGGGGACGTCGGTGGCGGCCTTCGTCGGGCTCGCACCGTCCGGCCCGTTGAACGAGCCGACCCTGGTGACCAACTGGACCCAGTTCGTCGCCGCCTTCGGTGCCTTCACCGACGGGTACTACCTGGCGCACTCCGTCTACGGCTTCTTCAACAACGGCGGCAGCGCGGCCTACGTGGTCCGTGTCGGCGGCGCCCCGGGCGGTGCCGCGGGCGAGGCGTCCGGCGCCCCCGCCGCGGTGACCGGCTCGGCCGCGCCCGCCGCGCTGCCCGCCGGGACGCCCCAGCAGCTCGGCACGTTCACCGTGACCGCCGTGGCCGCCGGGTCCGGCCCGCTCAGCGTCGAGGTCTCCGACCCCGAGGGCGAGGGCCCCGCCGAGCGGTTCAGGCTCGTCGTCAAGGACGGCGACCGGCCCGTCGAGAACTTCGACGTGAGCGCCAAGAAGAGCAGCCGCAACTACGTCGTCACGCAGGTGAAGGAGCGCTCCAAGCTCATCACCGTGCAGGAGGCGGCGCCCGCCGCGCAGCTCGCGCGCCCGGAGAACCAGACCGTGGCCCTCGTCGCCCCGGCCGCCGCTCCCGCCGCCCCCTCCGCCCCGGCCGCCGGCGCCGAGAGCCACCCCGGCCCGGCCCAGTACCTCGGGGACTCGGCGGACCGCACCGGCTTCGGCGGCCTGGAGGCCGTGGACGAGATCTCCATGGTCGCCGTCCCCGACCTGATGGCCGCCTACCAGCGCGGCGCCATCGACCTGGAGGCCGTCAAGGCCGTCCAGCTCGGCCTGATCGCGCACTGCGAGCTGATGGGCGACCGGGTCGCCGTCATCGACCCGCCGCCCGGCCTGAACGCCCGTGACATCCGCGTGTGGCGCCAGGAGACCGCCGGCTACGACTCCAAGTACGCCGCGCTCTACTACCCGTGGATCAAGGTCTTCGACCCGGCGAGCGGCCAGAGCCGGACCGTTCCGCCGAGCGGTCACATCGCCGGCATCTGGGCCCGCAACGACTTCGAGCGCGGCGTGCACAAGGCGCCCGCCAACGAGGTGGTGCGCGGCGCCGTCGACCTGGAGCTCCAGATCACCCGCGGCGAGCAGGACCTGCTCAACCCGATCGGCGTCAACTGCATCCGCGCCTTCCCCGGCCGCGGCATCCGCGTCTGGGGCGCCCGCACCCTCTCCTCGGACCCGGCCTGGCGCTACCTGAACGTCCGCCGGTACTTCAACTACCTGGAGGAGTCGATCCTGATCGGCACCCAGTGGGTGGTGTTCGAGCCCAACGACCACCAGTTGTGGGCCAGGATCCGGCGCAACGTCTCCGCCTTCCTCGTCAACGAGTGGCGCTCGGGCGCCCTCTTCGGCGCCCGGCCGGAGGAGGCGTACTACGTCAAGTGCGACGAGGAGACCAACACGCCGGAGTCCGTCGACCTCGGCCGGGTCATCTGCGAGATCGGCATCGCGCCGGTCAAGCCGGCCGAGTTCGTGATCTTCCGGCTGGCCCAGTTCTCCAGCGGTAGCGGGGAGCTGGAGGAGTAGGGGAGGTCTTCCTCTCCCCACCCCCCGCGGTCTCCGCCCTCCCCTCCTCCGAAGGAAAGAAAGACAGATAAATGAGTCTGCAGCCGGGTGACGCCCTCACGTCACACAATTTCGGCCTCCAGATCGACGGTGTGATGGTCGAGTACCTCGCCGAGGTCAGCGGCCTCAGCATCGAGCAGGACGTCATCGAGTACCAGCAGGTCTCGGCCCAGGGCAAGCCCGTCACCAAGAAGATGCCGGGTGTGAAGAAGGCCGGCACCTGCACGGTCGTCCGCGGCATGACCCAGTCCGCCGCGTTCAACCAGTGGATCAACGAGTCGGTCAACGGCGCGATGGCCACGGCCCGCAAGAACGCCACCATCATGGTGATGGACTACCAGAACAATCCGGTCAAGCGGTACAACATGCGCAACGCCTGGTGCAGCAAGATCGACACCAGCACGGTGAAGGCCGGTGAGGCCTCCGCGCTGACCGAGACCGTGACCATCACGTTCGAAGAACTGGTCATCGAGTAATGCGCCGCACCACCGCCCGGCCGGGGTCCCTCCCGGCCGGCGCCGTCCCCGCCTCCGTCGACGGGGCCGCCGAGACGGCCGCCCAGGGGCCGTTCGCGGAGAGCCCGGCGCAGCCGGAGCAGGCCGTGCCCGACCCCGTCGGGCCGGCCCCCGCGGGCCAGGCGCTGCGCACCGAGTTCCCGTTCGAGCTGCCGCGCGGGTACGTCGACGACTCCGGGACCGTGCACCGGCACGGTGTGATGCGGCTCGCGACCGCCCGGGACGAGCTGATCCCGCTGCGCGACATCCGGGTGCAGGAGAACCCCGCCTACCTGTCGGTGGTCCTGCTCGGCCGGGTGATCACCAGGCTGGGCACGCTTCCGCTGGTGCACGACGGGGTGGTGGAGAACATGTTCGCCTCCGACCTGGCGTTCCTCCAGGACTTCTACCGGCAGGTCAACGCCGAGGGCCACACCCGGGCCGGCGTGACCTGCCCCCACTGCGAGCAGCCGTTCGAGGTCGAACTCGGCGGGAGCCGCCTGGGGGAATCGTGACGTACGCGACCGACCGGCTGCACGAGGAGATCGCGTACATCGCCTACCACTTCCACTGGAGCCTGGAGGACATCCTGGACCTCGAACACGGCGACCGCCGCCGGTACACGGAGCAGATCACCTCGCTCGTCACCCGCGCCACGGCGGAGGGCTGACGCGGCATGGGATTCCTCGACCGGTTGCGGAGGAACGCGCCGGGGAGGCGGGACGGGGCCGGCACGCCCGCCCCGTCCCCGGAGACGTCCTCCGCGCCCACTGGATCCACGGGATCGGCCGACGCCGGTGGCGGCGGTAACGGTGGCGGCGATGACGGTGGCGGCGCGTCCGCGGCCGTGGCGCGTACCGCCGCCTGGCCCGGGCTGCCGCCGATCCAGCGGGCCACCGCCCGGCCGTCCTGGCCCGTCGCCGACTCCGGATTCGGCGGCAGGCTGAGCACCTGGCAGAACCCGGCCTTCACCGGCACGCTCTCCCACGCCGTGCTCGACGGCGCACCCGGCGGACTGGTCCAGGGTGTCCTCACCGCCTCGGCGCGGCCCTCGCCGGGACTCGAACTCCCCGCGCTCTCCCTGCCCGTCGCCGCTCCCGGCGAGTCCGGTACCGGCCGGCCGGGCGACGGCACGGAGCTGCCGCCGGTGCAGCGCGCGGCAGCGCCCTTCGCCGTCGGCCGCCCCTCGGGCCCGTCGGTCACCCCCGTTCCCGCCCCGGCCCCCCGGTCCGCGGCCCTGACCCGGACGGCGGCCCCGGCGGTGCCCGTCCAACGGCGTGCCCTGCCGGTCGCCGCGGGCCAGGGCAGGAGCGGCTCCGGTACGCGCCCGGCCACCTCACCGGCCATCCCGGCCACCCCGGCCACCGGGGGCAGCGCACCCTCCGGCGCGCGTCGCCGGCCGCTGCTCGGCGCGCCCGTGACGGCCCCGCCCCCGGGATCCGCCCCGCTCACGAAGCCCGCGGCCTCCTCCGGCTCCCCGGGCACGGACACCCCGGCGGCCGTGCGGCCCGGCTCGGGTACGGGTACGCGTTCCGGTGTGCGGGCCGAGGCGGAGGTTCCCCGCGGCGTCGAGGAGGCCGGCCGTCCCGGCGGGCAGGACCCCGTGGTCCAGCGGGCCGTCACGTCCGTACCGCGTGGGGACGGCGGGGAAGCGGCGGAGGAGCAGGCGCCGGTGCCTCCTTCCCCGGCACCTCCGGTGCGGTCCCTGGCGCCGGCCCGCGCACTGGCTCCCGCCGTGCCGTCCGCGCTGTCGCCCATGGCGCCGAAACTCCGCCCCGCACCCGCGGCCGTACCCCTGCGGCAGACCGCGCCCGCCGTGCAGCGGCGGGCGGCCCGGTCCGGCGGCGGTGCTCCGGGTACGCGGCAGCCCGAGGCCTCCGGACCGTCGGGCGGCCCAGCGGCCGAAGGCGTCGGACTTCCCGCCACCGCGTCCACGGACGGTGGCACCGGCACGGCGGCTCCTGCCGCGCCGGCTCCTTCGGGGACGCCGGTGACGTCGGGCGGAGCACCGACCGTGCAGCGCGCGCCGGCCGGCTCTTCCGGGAGTGCCCGGGGCGGTTCACCCGCGTCCGTGCCGGCCGCCGTTCCCGTGACCGCCGTGCAGCGCCTCGCCCGGCCCGGCTCCACGGCGCCCGTCGCACCGCTCCGGCGGGTCCCGTCGTCACCGGCGCCCCGGAGCGCGGACGTTCCCGTGTCCTCCGGGACCACGTCCCCGCCCGTTTCCTCCGCGTCCGGCACCCGCCGGCCCGCCGCCGTTCCCGCGACCGGGACGGCCTCCGTCCAGCGGGCCGGTGTCCCGGCCACGGCTCCGTCCTCCGGCCCGACCGCTCCCGGAGCCGCCGCTCCCGCCGTGCAGCACCGAGCGGACTCCGGGGCCGCGATCCCGGCCGCCCCCGTTCCCTCCCCCGGCGGCACCCCCGCCGTCCAGCGCCGCACGCACCCCGGAGCAGCGGACCGAGCCCCCTCGCCCACGCTCCCCACCACACCCGGGGCCAACCCCCCCGCCGTCCAACGCCGTACGAGCCACGAGGCAGCGGGCCAAGCCCCCTCGCCCACGCTCCCCGCGCCCCCCGGAACGACGACACCCGGGGCCAACCCCCCGGCCATCCAACGCCGTACGAGCCACGAGGCAGCGGGCCAAGCCCCCTCGCCCACGCTCCCCGCGCCCCCCGTCGTCGCCCTCGGCGACACACCCGGCACCCCGGCAGGCCCCTCGCCACTCGGGACAACGGCACCCGGGGCCGACTCCCCCGCCGTCCAGCGCCGTACGCACCCCGGAGCAGCGGACCGAGCCCCTTCGTCCGCGCTCCCCACCACGCCCGGAACGACGGCACCCGGGGCCGACTCCCCTGCCATTCAGCGCCGTACGAGCCCCGAAGCAGCGGACCGAGCCCCCTCGCCCGCACTCCCCACCACGCCCGGAACGACGGCCCCCGGAGCCGACTCCCCTGCCATTCAGCGCCGTACGCACCCTGCGGAACCGGCAAAGGGTGCGGGAGGCCGTGCCGTGCTGCCGCCGCTCGGCTCCACCTCCGTCCCCGTACCGGCGCCGGGCGGCACGGCCTCCGCACCGGTGCCCGTCGTCCCTGCCTCCGCCGCTCCCGTCGGGCCCCCCATCCAGCGGCTCGCGGCGGGACGGCCCAAGCCCCCGGTTCCGTCCGCGCCCGCCGCGCCCGTGGTCCAGCGCTCCGGTTCCGCCGATCCGGTCGGCGACAGCGGGAGCACGGCACCCGTGTCCGGACCGGGCCCCCGCGCCGGGACGGGCACGCCCGTGCAGCACCTCGCCCTGCCCGGCCCGCCGGTACCCGCCCGGCCGGCCGCCTCCGCGCCCGCACAGCACAGCCCCGTGCTCCCCGGCCCTCGGGCCGAGGCCCCCGCCGTCGCACGGCCCGGCCTCGGCGCTCCCCTGCAACGCCGCACCACGCCCACGCCCGCACCGGCTTTTGCCCCCGGGGCCTCTCCGGGCACACCCGTGTCCGCGCCTCTCGCCAAGCCCGTGTCGCCGCTGCCCGCACCCGCCCCGGGGCAGTCCGTGCCGCCCGGTGCGCAGGGCGCCGCCCCCATCCGGCGCACCGCCGCGCAGAGCCCCGTGTCCGTGCCCGCGCCCCCGGTCGCCGGGCCCAAGCCACCCGTCTCCCCCGGTCCGGTCCCGCTCCGTGCCCCGGCCCCGGCCCCGGCCCTTCCGGCATCCACCGTCTCCCCCGTGCAGCGGGCGGTCACAACAGGCCCGACCCCGACAGCCGCCCCCTCCGCGACCCGGCTGCACACACCCACCGCCCCCGCCCCGGCCCTTCCGGCGTCCGCCGTACCGTCCGTGCAGCGGGCGGTCACAACAGGCCCGGCCCCGACGGCCGCCCCCTCGGCGACCCGGTTGCACGCCCCCGCCGCCCCGGCGCTCCCCGTGCTGCCGGTCCCCGTCCAGCGTGCCGCCGTGCCCGACGCGCTGAAGTCGCTCTGGAAGAAGGCCGTCGGCCCGGCCCCGTCGAACACCCCCGGGCCACCGCCCGCGCGCACACCCGAGCCACCTCCGCCGTACGACCCCGGCACCCCTCCGCCGTACGACCCCGGGCCGCCCCCGCCGTACAGCCCCCACGACCCGCACCCCGGCGGGAGCGGCCCGCACGCCGGGCAGTCCTTCGATCCGCGTGCCCTGACCGACGGGCAGCTCGACGAGCTGACCCACCGTCTGGTCGGCCCGCTCACCCGTCTCCTCCGTACCGAGCTGCGGATGGACCGGGAACGCATCGGCAGACTCCGCGACCCCCGCACCTGACCCGTACCCGCCCGTCGTTCCGCCCGCCTCCGAACCATTCCGTCCGCTTCCGAAAGGCCCTCCGATGTCCAGCGGTCTCGATCCGGGATCCACCATCTTCTTCACCCTCACCATCGACGGGCAGAGCCTCGGCGCGTTCAACGGGTGCGAGGGTCTGGCGTCGACGGTGGAGGTCGAGCAGTACCAGGAGGGCGGCAACAACGGGTTCGTGTGGCAGTTGCCGACCCGGGTCACCTTCTCCACCATCCGGCTGACCCGTCCGCTGACCCCGGAGACCTCGAAGGTCGCCGCCTGGATCTCCTCCGTGACGACCGGCGTCACCCGCCCCACCGCCCAGATCTCGGCGCTGCGCGCGGACGGCTCCGAGGTGGCGCGCTGGGGGCTGATCGACGTACTGCCGGTGAGCTGGCAGGGCCCCTCCCTGGACCCCTCGAACCCGAGTGTGGCCACGGAGGTCCTGGAGATCGCGCACCACGGGTTCACGGACTGAGCGCGACCGGGACCACGCCCCGCACCGAGTACCGAGCACCGACACACCAGCACCGAGGACGGAGACGAAGGACCATGGCAGCCAAGGGAGGCAGGGGCTCCAAGGGCGGAGCGGGCAAGAGCCTGGTGCGGGCCACGCTGGCCATCCACGAGCCCCCCATCGGCGACAGCACCACACCGGGCGGTCTGATCAAGACCTTCGACTTCGACTTCAACCCGGCGCAGCTCACCCTCACCCGCCGCGCCCAGTGGAAGAGCACACCGTCCGCCGCCCTGCGCGACGGCCCGCTGCCCGAGTTCATGGGGGCCGAGGGCCGGAGCCTGTCGATGGAGATCTTCCTCGACTCCTCCGGCGACCCCGGTGACAGCAGCGTGCTGAAGAAGGTCGAGGCGCTGTTCTCCTGCTGCGAGGTGACCGCCAAGAGCATCGCGGCGGACCAGCCGTCCACCCCGTGGGTGGTGTTCGAATGGGGGTCGTTCTCCACGGCGCGGTTCACCGCGTACATCGGCAGCGTGGGCGCGAACTACACGCTGTTCGGCACCACGGGCGTACCGATCAGGGCGGCCTGCCAGGTGGAGCTGAACGAGATCCCCAGTCAGACCAAGGGCCAGAACCCGACCTCGGGCGCGCTCACCGCGCGGCGCGTGCACCGGGTCGTGGCGGGCGACACCCTGCAGTCGCTGGCCTGGCGGGAGTACGGGGACGCCGCGGCCTGGCGCTCGATCGCCGAGGCCAACGACATCGACGACCCGTCCCGGCTGCCCAACGGCACCGAACTGATCCTTCCGGCGGCCGGGGAGGTCGCGTTCTGATGGTCAAGCCCTCCTTCTCCAACATCGTCGACGTCACGTTCGACGGCAAGCCCGTACCGCCCTACTTCGCCCCGCTGCTCGTCGGCGGCTGGGTCGACCTGGGTGCCGGGGTGCCCGGCGCCTTCCGGGTGACGTTCCGGGACGCGCACGGGCTGGTCCTCGGCAAACTGGGCATCAAGTTCGGCACCGAGGTGGTGATCTCCCCCGTCGCCCACGGCAAGGGCGCCGGCGACCCGCTGCTGACCGGCGAGGTCACCGGCATGGAGACCGACTACGACGGCACCGGCACCTTCACCGTGATCCGCGGCTACGACCGCGGCCACCGCATGATGCGCCGCCGCCGGGTCGCCGCCTACCGCAACCAGACGGCGTCCGACATCGCCCGCACCCTGGCCGGCCAGGACGGTGTCGCCGTCGGCAAGGTGCAGTCGACCAGGACGGTCTACGAGTTCATCAGCCAGGCCAACGTCACCGACTGGGACTTCCTGTCCCGGCTCGCCGACGAGAACGACATGGTGATGTCCCTCGACGCCAAGGGGAAGTTCCGGTTCGTCAGCCCCGACCCGGCCTCCGGCGCGCCCCCCACCAGCACGCCCGGCGAGAAGAGCCCGTTCGTCCTCCAGGCCGGCACCGACGTGCTGCGCTGCCGGGCCGCGGTGACCTCCGCCGACCAGTACGGGCGGGTCGAGGCACGCGGCTGGGACGTCGTCGCGAAGAAGGAACTGACCGCGACCGCGCCCACCACCGCCAACCCCGGCATCTCCATCGGCACCACCCCGCAGAAGGCCGCCTCGGCGTTCGGGATCGTCACCCTCGTGGAGACGGAGAAGCCCTACGACCGGCAGAACGAGGTGAAGTTCGCCGCGGACTCCCTCGCCGACGACGTGACCTCGTCCTTCGCCGAGCTGGAGGTCGTGGTGCGCGGCAACCCCAAGCTGCGCCCCGGCGTCCCCGTCACCCTCACCGACGTCGGCGCCCCCTTCGAGGGCAAGTACACGGTGACGTCCGCCCGGCACGTGTTCGGCGACGGCAAGCACTACGAGACCTGGATCACCGTCAGCGGCCGCCAGTGGCGCTCCCTGTTCGGGCTCACCTCCGGCGGCGGGGGCACCGGGGCGGCGGCGGCCGCACCCCGTCTGCCCAGCGTCGCCAACGCCCTGGTCACCGACGTGCAGGACCCGCTCAAGCAGGGCAGGGTCAAGCTGCGGTTCCCGTGGCTGGACGACACGTACGTCTCCGACTGGACCCGTACCGTGCAACTCGGCGGCAAGCGCGGCGGCGGGATCTTCCCGCTCGACGTGGGCGACGAGGTGCTGGTGGCGTTCGACCGGGGCGCCCTCGACCACCCGTTCGTCGTCGGCGGGCTCTACAACGGCGTGGACAAGCCGTCCCCCGTCCGGGACGTACCGCTGCACGACGGCGTGAAGCGGCGGGCGATCCGGCACACCCTGTCCGACCGCGACGCCAACCGCGTCGACCTGCTCAGCCAGACCACCGGCGCCCGCAAGCAGGGCGTCCGCGTCGCCTCCGGCGACGACAAGCTGATCATCAACCTGGACCGTACGAAGACGGAGATCACCGTCGACAGCAAGGGCACCGTCGTCATCAAGGGAAGCCGCTCGGTCTCCGTCGAGGCGGGCACCGACCTGACCCTCAACGGCAAGCGGTCCGTGACCATCAAGAGCGGCGGCCCGCTCACCCTGCAGGGCCGCGGCGCGGTCAGCCTGAGCTCGGCCGTCGGCGCCGTCAGCGTCGACGCCAAGGGCGCCCTCTCCCTGAAGGCCATGGGCCTGGCCACCCTCTCCGCGATGGGGAGCGTGCAGATCAACGCGGCGGCCGCCGTGGGCATCCGGGCCGCCACCGTCCCGATCATGGGTCTGCTGACCGCCAACGGAAAGCCGGTGATCTGATGGCCGAGCAGTTCGTCGGATCCGGCTGGGCGTTCCCCCTGCGCATCGGACCCACCGGGGGCATCGCCCTGGTCAGCGGCGAGAAGGAGATCGAGGAGGCCATCCGGCTGGTCCTGGCCACCGCGCCCGGCGAGCGGCCGATGCGCCCGGAGTTCGGCTGCGCCATCCACGACCTGGTCTTCGCCCCCGTCAACGAGGCCACCGCCGGCCGCATCCAGCACGAGGTGTACACCAGCCTCGACCGCTGGGAGCCGCGCATCGAGGTCGAGGAGGTGGAGGTCACCGCCGGCCCCGGCGAGGGCGTCCTGCACATCGACGTCCGCTACTCCGTCCGCGGGACCAACAACCCGCGCAGCCTCGTCTTCCCCTTCTACGTCATCCCCTCCCACGACGAGCCCGGCACGAGCGGCACGGCCGGTACGGGCGAGTCGGGCCCCCTCCCCGAAAGCGACCGCTGATGGCCCTGCCCTCTCCCCACCTCGACGACCGCCGCTTCCAGCAGTTCGTCGACGACGCCAAGCGCTACATCCAGCAGCGCGCCCCGGAGTGGACCGACCACAACGTCTCCGACCCCGGGGTCACCCTGGTCGAGGCGGTCGCGCACATGGCGGACCAGATCGTGTACCGCCTCAACCGGGTGCCCGAGAAGAACCACCTGGCCTTCCTCGACCTCGTCGGCATCACCCTCTTCCCGCCCACCGCCGCGCGTACCGACGTCACGTTCTGGCTGTCCGCGCCGCAGGACGAACCGGTGGTGCTGCCCGAGGGCACCGAGGTGGCCACCACCCGCACCGAACGCGACGAGGCCGTGGTCTTCGCCACCGAGCGCGAACTCACCGTCGTCCCCAGCTCGCTCGGCCGGCTGGCCGTGCAGAACCGGGGCGAGCCGGTCGCCGACCGCACCGACGACCTGGCCGAGGGCAAGGACGTGCTCTGCTTCACCGAGGCCCCCCGCCCCGGCGACTGCATGCTGTTCGGCCTGAGCGCCGCCGTCCCGCACTGCGCCGTCGCCCTGGAACTCGACAGCCGCGTCGACGGCGTCGGCGTCGACCCGCGCCAGCCCCCGCTGGTGTGGGAGGCGTGGACCGAGGACGGCTGGACGGAGTGCGAGGTCGACCGCGACGCCACCGGTGGCCTCAACCGGCCCGGCGAGGTCGTCCTGCACGTCCCCGGCGGACACGTGCTCTCCCGCAACGGCGGCCACGAGGGCGGCTGGCTGCGCTGCCGGGTCACCGAACCCCTCACCGGCCAGCCCTTCTACACCACCTCCCCGTCCGTGCGGGCCGCCGAGGCGTACACCCTCGGCGGCACCACCGGCGCCGTGCACGCCGAGACCGTGCGCGACGAGCCGCTCGGCGAGTCCACCGGCCTGCCCGGCCAGCGGCTGCGCCTGGCCCACGCGCCCGTCGTGGGCGACACCCCGCCCGTCCTGCTGCAGACCGCCGAGCACGACGGCTGGAAAGACTGGGACGTCGTCCCCCACTTCGCCGCCTCCCGCCCGCACGACCGGCACATCACCCTGGACGCCACCACCGGCGAGATCGCCTTCGGCCCCGCGGTACGCGAACCCGACGGCACCCTGCGCCAGTACGGCACCGTCCCCCCGAAGGGCGCCGTCGTCCGCGCCCGCCGCTACCGCACCGGCGGGGGCAGGTCCGGCAACGTCGCCCGTGGCGCCGTCCGCGTCCTGCGCCGCTCCGTGCCGTACGTCTCCGAGGTCGTCAACCGGGAGGCCGCGCGCGGCGGTGTCGACGGCGAGACCGTCGAGGAGGCGAAGACCAGGGCGCCCATCACCCTGCGCGCCCAGGAACGCGCGGTCACCCTGCGCGACTACGAGGAACTCGCCCGCCGCGCCGCCCCCGACACCGCCCGCATCACCTGCCTGGAGGGCGAGGAGAGCGAGCACGGCGCCTACGCGGTACGGGTCCTGGTCGTCCCCCAGGCCGTGCCGGACCCCGGCGGGCGACTGCGCTTCGAACAGCTCGTCCCCGGCGACGCGCTGCTCTCCCGCATCACCCGCTACCTCGACGAACGCCGGCTGATCGGCACCCGCCTCGCCGTCGGCCCGCCGTTCTACCAGGGCGTCACCGTAGTCGCCACCGTGCACGCCTTCCGCGGCACCGACACCGACCGGGTGCGCCGCCAGGCCCACGACGCCCTCTACCGCCACCTCGACCCGCTCACCGGAGGCGCCGACGGCACCGGCTGGCCCTTCGGCCGGCCCGTCCAGGCCGGCGAGATCTTCGCCGTGCTCCAGCGCGTACCCGGCGTCGAACTCGTCGACCAGGTCCTCCTCCACCCCGCCGACCCGATCACCGGCAAGCGCGGCGAGGCCACCGACCGGATCGACCTGTCCGCCCCGTCCCTGGTGTTCTCCTTCGACCACCGGGTCCGCGTGATCGGGGACGGCGCGTGAGGGGCTCCGTCGACGGGCTGGGCTCCTCGGCGCCGATCGGCGCGATGCTGCCCGCGATCTTCGCCGACGACGACCTGGCGCAGCGCTTCGTCGCCGGGCTCGACGAGGTCCTCGCGCCCTTCCTGGTCGTCCTCGACAACCTGGACTCCTACTTCGACCCCGCGCTCGCCCCGCTCGACTTCACCCGCTGGCTGGCCGACTGGGTCGGCGCCGAGACCGACGGCATCGAGACCGACGGCGCCCCCGCGGGCGGTTCCGAGGCGGAGCGGCGGCTGCGGGCCGCCGTCGCCGCCGCCACCTACCTGCACCGGGTGCGGGGCACCCGGCGCGGCCTGTCCGAAGCGGTGCGCCTGGTCTTCGGCGTGACGCCGCGGATCACCGAGAGCGGCGCCGCCGAGTGGCACGCCCGCCCGCTCGGCCCGGTGCCCGGTGACCGCCGCCCGCACCTGCACGTCTCGCTGGCGCTGCCCGACCCGACCGCCGCCGACACCCACCGGCTGGACACCCTGGTCGCGGCCGCCCGCCCCGCCCACATGCCCTACACGGTCGAGGTCACCGCCGCGACCGCCGCCGAAAGGACCACCGACAGATGACCAGCCAGTCCTCCGGACCCGGCCGGGCCGCCCCCAGCTGCGCCGAGTGCGGCACCCCGGCGGAGCCCGGCCAGTCCTTCTGCGACTCCTGCGGAGCTGTCCTCGGCTGGGCCGACGACGGCCGGCCGGGACGCACCGAGCCCACGGCACGGACCACGACGGCCCCCGGCGCCGGTACCGGGTCCGCCAGGACCGACGCCGGCCACGGGGACGGCCCCGGCGACCGGGGCCGCGCCGCGATACCGCGCCCCCGTACGGCACCGGCGGACTCCGGCACCCCTCGCACCGCACCGGCAGCCGCACCGGCGGCGACATCGGCACCGGCACCGGCAGTGACGTCACATGCCGACGACCGGGCCGCCGTACCGGGAACACCCCCGTCCCCCGCCCCGCACGGACCCGGCGACGGACACGAGGACGGGCCGGACCACGCCACCGGGACCTCCCCCGACCGGCCCCGTGACCGCCGGGCCGCCGTACCGGGAACACCCCCGTCCCCCGCCCCGCACGGACCCGGCGACGGGCACGACGACGGGCCGGACCACGCCACCGGGACCACTCCCCCCGCACCCGACGGACCCCACGCCCACCGGGCCGACGAGCGGCCCCCCGTCACCCCTGCCGCCCCGTACACCACGGCCCCCGACGACGACACCGAACCCCTGCCGTCCGTGACGGACTCCCCCGAGCCGTCGCAGCAGCACCCCCACCACGACGACGCCGCCGAGCGGGCCAGGTCCCTCCTCGTCCCCGTCGCCGACCCGGAGCCCCGCGCCCCGGAGGAGCCCGACGTCGCGCCGGTCCTGCCCGGACGTCCCGTCGCCCACCGCCCCCAGGTCCGCGCCGTGGGCCCGCAGTCCGACGCGGAGGGCGGCGTCCCCTGCCCCTGGTGCTCCACCCTCAACCGCCCCGAACGGCACTACTGCTCCCGCTGCGCCATGTCGATGACCCGCGGCGAGGACACCCCGGAACGGCTGCCCTGGTGGCGCCGGATGTTCGGCGCCCGGGACGCCGAGTCGGCCTGGGCGGGCGAGCGCCCGCGGCTGCGCCGGGGCTTCGGCCACATCTGGAACTGGGTCGTCGCCGCCGTCGTCATCGGACTGGCCGTCGCCCTGATCGTGAACCTGGGCGCGATGATCCAGGCCACCCGCGACCACTTCGCCAAGCGGGCCCCGATCGGCCCGTCCAGCGTCAAGGCGTCCCGCTCCTTCTCCGAGCACGGCGCGCCCCTCGCCTTCGACAAGCTCAACAACACCTGGTGGGGCCCCGGCATCGCGCAGGCCGCCGAGGGCGAATGGCTGGAGGCCACCTTCGACCGGCCGACCCGCCTGCTGGACCTCGTGATCACCCCCGGCACCTCGACCAAGCCGGACCAGCTCTCGAAGTCGGCGCTCCCGCGTCAGCTCGACGCCCTGATCACCCTCGCCGACGGCAAGAAGATCACCCGCACCATCACCCTGGACCAGGGCGCCGGCGGTCAGCGCCGCAAGTTCCGGGTCGGTGAGGTGACCGCCGTGCGCTTCGTCCTGCGCTCGGCCTACGGCGCCGACCCGAAGAAGCAGGTGGCGATCGCCGAGATCGAGTTCTTCGGCCCTTCGAGCAACAACACCTGACGGCCGCCGGGTCCGCCCCACGGCCGCCCCGGTTCCACCGTTCCGCCATTTCCCTATTTCGCCATGTCCACGTACAACCCCCGGGCCCGCTCGGGGGTCTCCTGATCGGCGATCACCCGTGAACCGCAGGACAACCCAGGGCGAAACACGGGCAACACGGCGCCCCACGACCCGTGGACGACCGTTCCCGGCGGCCGTCCCGCACACCGCAGGAGACCTCCTTGCACAAGAACCTCCGCACCGCTCTCGCGACCGCCACCGCGGCCGCGCTCACCGGCGGCCTGCTGGTCGCCATGGCCGGTCCCGCGTCCGCCGCCCCCTCGGGCACCGACAGCGACTTCAACGGTGACGGCTACGGGGACGTCGCGGTCACCGCCCCCCTCGCCTCCGTGAGCGGCCAGAGCGGCGCCGGCGCCGTGTCGATCCTCTACGGCTCCCCCCAGGGCGCCGGCGCGAGCAAGATCCAGACCCTCACCCAGAACAGCGCGGGCGTCCCGGGCGCCGCCGAGAAGGACGACCAGTTCGGCGCCCACACCGCGCCCGGCGACTTCAACGGCGACGGCTACGCCGACCTCGCCGTGGGCGCCCCCGGCGAGGACGGCGGCTCGGACGCCAACGGCGGCACCGTCGTCATCCTGTGGGGCGGCTCCGGGGGCCTGTCCGGCGGCACCACCGTGCACGACCCCACCCCCTCCGCCCACGACTGGTTCGGCCAGGTGGTCGCCGCCGGCGACTACAACGGCGACGGCAAGGCCGACCTCGCGATCTCCTCGGACATGAACACGGTCGACATCTACCGCGGCGGATTCTCCAAGTCCGGCTCCACCGGCGGCCGCTACACCGTCACGACGCCCGTCCTGAAGGTGCAGGGCCTCGACATCTTCAACCTCACCCCCGGCGACACCGACGCCGACGGCCGCACCGACCTGGTCGTCGACGGCTACGAGGGCGACAGCGACAGCGACTACTCGTACAACGCCAACTACTGGCTGCCCGGCTCCTCCTCCGGCGCCACCGCCTCGGGCGCCCGGAAGCTCCCCGCCGGCATCATCTCCGACATCGGCGACGTGAACGGCGACGGCTACGGCGACATCGTCATCGGCAACTCGTGGGACCCCGCCACGAACACCCCGGGCACCGCCAAGGGCGGGTCGGTGGACGTCGTCTACGGCACGTCGTACGGCCCCGAGGGCGGCATCGAGCGCGTCAACCAGGACACCCCGGGCATCCCCGGCGGCAACGAGACCGGCGACAACTTCGGCTACGAGGTCTCCCTCGGCGACATCGACGGCGACGGCCACGACGACCTCGTCATCGGCGCGCCGGGCGAGGACCTGGGCGACGACAAGGACACCGGCATGGTCTCCGTGGTCTACGGCGGCGCCGACGGCCTCCAGGAGACCGGCTCCCAGTCCCTGGACCAGGACACCCCGGGCGTCCCCGGCGGCAACGAGGAGGGCGACGGCTTCGGCGGCGAGGTCCTCCTCTCCGACGTCACGGGCGACGGCAAGGCCGACCTGACCGTCGGCATGCCGTGGGAGAACGACTCCAACGGCCAGGCCGTCGTCTTCAACTCCGACGGCCTGAAGATCGACCCCGCCGGACGCGGCATCGGCCTCGTCGCCACCGGCCTGTCGTCGGCGGGCTACCCGATGCTCGGCTTCCACGTCAACGGCTGACCCTCCACCGACGTGGTCTCCGTCCTCCGTAGGACCGGGCCCCCACAGGCCCCTACGGAGGACGGACGACCCGGCTGACGTTCCCTTAGGGGATGTCACAGCTCGGCAGCAAAGCCGGGCCCGAATGCCGGGGTCCGGCACGTGAACGTCCGGGACCAGGTACGTTCGATGACGTGGCTGGATTCAGGATCGGACGCGGCCGTGACAACAACGGCGCTCCTCACGCGCGACCGCAACACCCCCCGCACGGGCAGCAGACGCCGCAGGGGCCGTCGTACGGCTACCCGCAGGCGCCGCAGCCGTACCCGCAGCAGCCGTCGTACGGCGGCGGTGGCGGTGGCGGCTGGCCGCAGGCGAACCGCGGCCCGGGCGGCCACGGCGGACCCGGCGGTCACGGCGGTCACGGCGGTCACGGCGAGCCGGAGTACTTCGGCGACGGCGCGTACCCGCACGGCGCCCAGGGCGCCCCGCACGACCCGTACGCGGCCAACAACCCGGGGCACACCCAGGCCTTCTCGATCAACGAGGACCCCTACAACCAGGGCGACACCTACCAGGCCGGCGCGGCCCCGCCCCCCGGCCCGGCCGGCCCCCGCCTGCGCTGGAAGGACCTGCTCAAGGGCATCGTCCTGTCCCCCGCCCAGACGTTCCACCAGATGCGCGACCACTCGATGTGGGGCCCCGCCCTCGTCGTCACCTTCCTCTACGGCCTGCTCGCCGTCTTCGGCTTCGACACCGCGCGCGACGACGCGATCAACGCCACGCTGTCGAACGCGATCCCGATCGTCCTGACGACGTCCGTCGCGATGGTGCTCAGCGCCTTCATCCTCGGCGTGGTCACCCACACCCTGGCCCGCCAGCTCGGCGGCAACGGCGCCTGGCAGCCCACGGTCGGCCTCTCCATGCTGATCATGTCCATCACGGACGCGCCCCGCCTGGTCTTCGCCATGTTCGCCGGCGGCGACGCCTCCTTCGTCCAGATCCTCGGCTGGGCCACCTGGGTGGCGGCCGGCGCCCTGCTCACGGTCATGGTGTCCCGCTCCCACGACCTCCCCTGGCCGAAGGCCCTGGGCGCCTCGGCGATCCAGCTGGTCGCCCTGCTGTCGATCGTGAAGCTGGGCACGTTCTGACCCCGGCCCACGCATGAGGAAGGGGGCTCCCGGTGCCGGGAGCCCCCTTCCTCATGCCGCTCTCAGGCGTCGAGCACCTGGCCGTCCCGCTTGACCACGGGTTCCTGGACGGACCACGGGAAGTTGATCCACTCGTCGGTGCGCTTCCAGACGTACTCGCACTTCACCAGCGACTGCGTCTTCTCGTAGACCACGGCGCTGCGCACCTCGGCGACGGCGTCGAGGCAGAAGTCGCGTACGAGCTTGAGCGTCTTGCCGGTGTCGGCGACGTCGTCCGCGATCAGCACCTTCTTGTCGGTGAAGTCGATGGCGTTGGGCACGGGCGCGAGCATGACGGGCATCTCGAGAGTCGTCCCCACCCCTGTGTAGAACTCCACGTTCACCAGGTGGATGTTCTTGCAGTCGAGCGCGTAGGCGAGCCCACCGGCGACGAAGACACCGCCGCGCGCGATGCTCAGCACCACGTCGGGCTCGTACCCGTCGTCGGCGATCGTCTGGGCGAGCTCACGGACGGCGACGCCGAACTGCTCGTAGCTGAGGTTCTCGCGCATGCCGCTCACACCTGCGTCCGGTGGAAGTTGAGGTAGGACCGCGAGGCCGTCGGCCCCCGCTGCCCCTGGTACCGCGACCCGTACCGCTCGCTGCCGTACGGGTGCTCGGCCGGCGAGCTGAGCCGGAACATGCACAGCTGCCCGATCTTCATACCGGGCCACAGCTTGATCGGGAGCGTCGCGAGGTTGCTGAGTTCGAGGGTCACGTGCCCGGAGAAACCGGGGTCGATGAACCCGGCGGTGGAGTGCGTCACCAGCCCGAGCCGCCCGAGCGAGCTCTTCCCCTCCAGCCGCGAGGCGAGGTCGTCGGGGAGCGTGATGACCTCGTACGTGCTGGCCAGCACGAACTCACCGGGGTGCAGGATGAACGGTTCGTCCCCCTCGGGCTCCACGAGCCGGGTCAGGTCCGCCTGCTCCACGGAGGGGTCGATGTGGGGGTACCGGTGATTCTCGAACACCCGGAAGTAGCGGTCGAGGCGTACGTCGATGCTGGACGGCTGCACCATGGCGTCGTCGTAGGGATCGATACGCACCCGTCCGGCGTCGATCTCGGCCCGGATGTCCTTGTCTGAGAGAAGCACGGGCCCGAGGATACGCAAGACGCACGGACCGGCCACAATCGGCCGCCCCGCGCGCCCTCGCTGCTGCCCGCTACTACCGCTTGCTAGCGCTTCTGAAGACTCACCGGCACGACGCTGCGAAGCCGCGCACAGCGCGGACACCGCAGAAGCCGGCCGGGGCCGAGTCGCTCGGCCTGCTGCATCGGAAACGAGGTGGCGGTGAACACGTGCCCATCGGCACAGCGGACGACGGTGCGCTCCATCAAGTCCAAGAGTCCCTTCCCCAAGAGGCCGCGTCCGGCCAACTGCCCTGACGCCAAAAGCCACATTACGGGATCAAAGGAACGACCCTCCAGGCGGCACCCCGCACTCGCACCACGGCTTCACGGTACGCCCCAACAGGTGCCCCCCGCAGCCGCATCCACACCCTGAAACACAGTCAGACCCCCGGGTCCTGAACACCGGGGGCCTGACATGGGGTAGAGTGATCGAGCGTCCGGACACCATCGATTCGACGGGGTCTGGATCTTACGCGGGTGTAGTTTAATGGTAGAACATCAGCTTCCCAAGCTGAGAGCGCGAGTTCGATTCTCGTCACCCGCTCCACGAAGAAGGCCCAGGTCAGAGACCCGGGCCTTTTTGCTGTGCTCTGTGATCACTCGCCGCGTGCCAGATCCGCGCCAGAAGGCGCGTCGCCCCCTCGGCCGCGACGGCCGGGCATCGACGAAGGTGACGTCCGGCTCCGGTCCGCAGAGACCCCTTCACGTCGCAGGCCAGGCGTCAGACATCACGAAGGAGACCACCGTTCCTCCGGAACGGCCGGGACCGGAGTGCCAGGACGCGGCGATGGAGTCGACCAGAAGCAACCCGCGTCCGTGCGCGTCATCCGCGGCCGGCCGGCGGAGGCTCACGTTCGCCGGAAACCCCGGGTTGTGAACCTCCACGCGCAGCGAGGTCCCCTCCCGGAACCACTCGACCCGTACGACCCACGGCTCGTCCGAACACCCGTAGAGGACCGCATTGGTCACCAACTCCGAGATCATCAGCACACAGTCGTCGACCGAGCACATCGGGCGGTAGGGGGCGATGAATCTGCGAAACCAGCGCCTGGCCCGGGGGACGGACTCCGGAACGGGTTGCAACACCATCATCCCGATCCGCGGTGACTCCTCACAGGCACACCGGTCGATCACAAAGGCCATCCGCGCTCACTCCCTGCCGCCACCGTCGCGATCACGGCGGCGCCGTTTCCGGCCGTCGAGACATCTCGATCGGCTCCCACAGAACTCGATGACGACACCGCCGCCCCGGTCTTCGAGAGAGGAGCCGAACGCGGCACACGGACTCCCACACTCATGGGACCCGCTCCAACCTCTCTAGACATCTAAAGACTTCCATCACATCTCTAGAGATGTCAACTGTGAGGTCATGAGCGGCTACGCGCAGCGAGCAAGGCCCCGACCTATGGCCTAAGGTGTCTAGAGAAGCGAGGAGGGTTCTGGAATGGCGACTACCGACGACGACCGTCGGCCCAAGTACCAGCGGATCGCGGACTCCCTACGCGAGGCGATCCAGTCGGGCGAGTACGGTCCCGGTGATCGGCTTCCGGGAGAGAACGACCTCATGTCCACGCACGGCGTGGCCCGCATGACGGCCCGACAGGCCCTGAGCGTCCTCCGGGACGAAGGCGTCGCCGAAGCCCGCAAGGGCGCAGGCGTGTTCGTCCGTGATTTCCGCCCGATCCGACGCCGGAGCATCGAGCGACTCGCCCGCGACCAGTGGGGCAACGGCCGTTCCATCTGGTCGGTGGACATCGAGAACCGGGCACTCGAGGTCGACCGGATCACCGTCTCCGAGGAGACAGCAACCGACCGCATCAACGCGGTGCTGAACCTGCCCGCCGACGGGACGACGTGCGTGCGGCGCCGGCGCTTCGTCCTGGACGGCAAGCCGGTCCTGCTCTCGACGAGCTACCTCCCCATGCACCTGGTCGCCGCGTCCCCGATCGCCCAGGAGGACACCGGTCCGGGCGGAACATACGCCAGACTCGCCGAACTCGGCCACGAACCGGTGCACTTCCGTGAGGAGATCCGCTCGCGCATGCCGTCGAAGGACGAGGCGGCACAGTTGAGCATGTCTCCGGGCACCCCGGTCATCCTCATCTGCCGCACCGCTTTCACGGACGAGGGCGGCCCCGTCGAGGTCAACGAGATGACACTGGACGCCGCCTCGTACGTCCTGGAGTACGACTTCGACGCGGGCCCGAGAACTACACCTACCGACCTGTCGAGTCTCGGTTGATGCTTGACGGTTCAGCATCAGGTGATGCTTGACGTCTGACCTAGACATCGTGGCTTACTGGTTGCCATGGCGGACCGTTTCTCTGAGATCACCTCTGCGGAGGAGTTCATCCGGCTGCGGCAGAGCGAGGACCCGGCGGAGGCCAACCGCTCGGCCCGGGCAGCCTTGCCGCTGCCCGTCTGGTGGGACCTGGTGCGCAACCATCCCGACATGCGGTTTTGGGCTGCGCATAACAGGACAGTGCCGCCGGAGATCCTGGCCGAGCTGGTCAGGGATCCCGACTGGCGGGTGCGGGACCGGGTGGCGAGCAAGCGCAACTGCCCCGTCTGAGGTGTTGGAATGTTTGGTCGACGATCCGCATGACTCTGTGCGACGGCTTGTCGCAGGCCACCCACGCTCGCCGCGCTCGGCAGTTGCGCGTTTGGTTGACGACCCGTGGCCGGTCATTACGCGGGAGGCCCGTGCCCGGCTGGCCAAGTGGCCGTCCGCGAAGTCTCCCGAGCCTTCCTGACTCGGTGATCACACGACCTTACGGCGGTTGTGTTCGCCGGACTTGCGGGCCATCACATCCTTCCCGGTGACACGCGGGACGGTGGTGATCAGCTCTTGGCCATGGAAGATCCTGATCGTTTGCTTGCCCAGGTGGGCGGTGACGCTCTGGCGGGCATGGCCGCGGCCGAGCTGGATGCGCTGTCCGGCGACCATGAAGCCGCCGCCGCTGCTGACCGTTCGCTCGGCGATCTGATCTCGACGGGGGAGAGCACCGCACCACTGAGCGCCGACCCCCTCACCGTGCCGCCTCTGTCGGTACTGGGCACTCGGCGATGGTGTGGCACGAGCAGTCGCAGGCTTCATAGATCACCGGTACGTCGACCGGTGCGGTGACCGGGGACGACTCCGCGCAGGCGTGGTGTGTGCCGATGCGGCAGGAGGTCGACCGGTAGGAGTTGGGCCCGGGTTGGGTGGTGTGGGGTTGTTGGCGGGAAGGCATCAGCGGTCACCCACCGAGGCGTACCAAGGGCTGGCGAGGGGAGCGCAGCTCACGGCCGCCGAGCGGTGCCGTGCTCGTGCCTCACTGGCCAGTACGTACGGGCGGACGAGCGCCGTTTCCTCCCCCACGAAAACGCCCGTGTGCTCGCGGTGCCGATGCAGGAACAGCACTGCGCCGTAAGCGACTTCCGGGGACATGGCCACCGGCCGCGCAGGCGTTTCGGAGCGGCGGTGCCGGCCCTTGTGGAGGTACCGCTCCCTGAGGCGCGAGGCGGTACGGCGGATACGATTGAGCACGGTGTTCAGCCCCTATCGCTGATGACCCGGTCCCCCGACATCGCCCGTCGCGGGGACCGTTTGCGTACGACCGCCCAGAGGGTGCGGTCATTCGAACTGGTGGCGAGGAGGCCGAAGCGGTCGGCCGTGGCCACCGCTTCCAGGACCTCCCGCCATGACTGTGCGGAGAGTGGTCCCGGCACCTCCGCCTCGATGGCCGTGCAGTCGTCGCGCTCCTCCACGCGCGTGGCGAGCCCGACGGCCGATAACCGGGCTGCGATGGCCTCCGCGCGCACCTTGGAAGCAGGCACAGGGCAGCCCTCCGGTTAGCGGCGATCACTTTGAGTGAAGCTAGTTAACTAGATTAGAGCTAGTGGACTAGATTTTCCATATGCCTGAGCAACCGCCCTATCTCCGCATCGCCGACGAGCTCCGGCGGCGGATCGCGGAGCACGAGTGGGAGCCGGGGGATCGACTGCCCTCCCGCGCCCAGATCGGCCAGGAGTACGGCGTCGGCGACAACGTGGTGCGCCGGGCACAGGAGTTGCTGATCTCCCAAGGGGTGCTGGAAGGCCGCGCCGGTTCCGGCACCTACGTCGCCGAGCCCCGGCAGCGCGTACGGGTGGTCCGGTCGCCGGCGCGCGAGCAGCCCAGCGGCTCCCCGTTCCGCGCGGACATGAAGGCCGTGGGCAGGCAAGGCGATTGGGAGAGCCGGACCGAGGCCAAGGTTCCGGCACCGGCGGAGGTCGCGGCGCGTCTCGGTATCGCCGAAGGCGAGCTGTGCGTGCGGACCGCGTACGAGTTCCTCGCCGACGGCAGGCCGGTGCAGCTGTCGACGAGCTGGGAGCCGTACGACCTCACCGCCGGCACGCTCGTCGTCCTCCCCGAGGGAGGGCCGCACGCCGGGGCAGGGGTCGTGAACCGCATGGCGGAGATCGGTATCACCGTCAGCCACGCCGTGGAGCAGCCGGAGCCCCGGCAGGCGACCGCCGAGGAGGCCTCACTCCTGGGCATCCAGAAGGGCGCGCTCGTCACGCACATCCGGCGGACGTACTACAGCGACCAGGGCCGCCCCGTGGAGACCGCGGACATCGTCGTGCCCGCCGCGCTCTGCGAGATCGTCTACGAGATTCCGATCAGTCGCTAGCCGCGCACCACAAGCGCACCAGACCGAGCAGGGAATCGCGGTGAAGGCCGACGAGGTGGCACCTAATGACCTGCGAAAGACGGTGATGCATGATCAGCTTGGGATGTGGAGACCATCATCGCCAGCGGCATAGCCGTCCTGGGGACGCTGCTTGGTTCGGGAATCACCCTGGCGTTCCAGCAGCGCACCACCGACAGGAGCCACCAGTTCACCCGCCGCGAGAAGCTCCGGCAGGAGCGACTCGATGCCTACTCTGCCTACGCCGGCGCGTTGGTCAACTACCGCCGCTGCCTGGTTCACCTCTGGTTCTGCGAGCACGAGCAGCCACCACCGGAGAACCCTGACACGGTGCGGATCCGCGCCTACGACCTACGCTCCAACGCCCAAGAGGCGCTGTTCCGAGTGCAGATGCTCACCGATGACGAGACGCTGAGTCGGGCCGCGGAGGACGTGCTCGCAGACGTTACGGCGCTGTCCAAGACAGGCAGCAGAGCCGAACTCGACGATGCCAGGGTACGGACCCGTGACGACATCAGCCGACTCGTCAGCGCAGCCAAGCAACACCTCTGAGAAGTTCGCAGACGTGCCAGTTCGTAAAGCTCCACATCAGCCTTGACGCCCCACAAGCGCACCAGATCGAGCGGGGAACAGCGGGAACTCACGGTGAAAGCCGCCGAGGCCGACGAGGCGACACCCGGACCGTCCGCCCAGGTCAACGCCCGAGCCAGCTCGAAATGATCGCAGCTTCCCAAGCTGATGGCTACCACCAGCTTCTCAGCGGCCTGCTTCCCTTCGCCGCTTTCCGGATCGATCATGAGGTCATGGTGTCAAGCATCGTCGTTCAGTACACCGATCTCCTGCGGACCAGCGACTACGACCTGTGGATCCGGTTGCGGGAGCTTCTGAAGGCTCAGGGACTTGATCCGGACCGAACGATCGTCGTCGACCTCTTGCAGGAGGGACCCGACCACGAGGACGGCCAGGTGATTTCCGAGGAAGGCAGGGTCTACAGGTTCACTCTCCACTATGACCAAGCAGCAGACCACGGCGCGCGCAGCGCCCGCCTCGGTCGCTGGACCGACATAACCGATTCCTGGCAGCGCGGATCGCTGGCTACCCGGACAGCCGACGCTTTCGCCTGGATGTCATCACCCGAAAGCCTCACCTGAGTTGCTTCGAACCGAACAGGCCGCCGTGCCACAACCGTGCCAGATGCAGGAGTCAGCAGCGGTCAACAAGGGTGACTGGCGAGTGTGTCCGTGCCCGTCAGCTCGGTCCACGAAGCGGCAGGACACCGACCCATTGCCCCAGCCTCTCTCCCCAAGCGGGTGTCGCAGGTTCGAATCCTGCCGGGGGCACAGTGGAAGGGCACCTACGGACTCGTAGGTGCCCTTCGGAGTTCATGCCGGCGGTTCGTCTGTCGAGGGCTCAGGCGGCGTGCGGGGTGAAGGTGACATGCGAGTCGCCTTCGTCGATGGTCAGGTTCAGCGTGCCTTCCAGGGCTTTGGCCAAACGCCGCAGCAGCGGGAGAGTCGGCACGGTGTCGCCGCCCTCCATCCGCGAGATCTGGGGCTGCGTCATCCCTGCCCGCTCGGCCAGCTCCGTCTGGGACAGGCCGAGCTCGATCCGACGGTCGTAGACCGCCTGCCCGAGATCGCCGGCCAGCCGCGCGTCGACGTACTCCTGGTCGTACTCCACCGCCTCACCCGCAAGCTGCCGGGCCCGGCGCGTCCTCCACGTGCTGTGATTCATCAGCTCTCCTTGCGCCGCTCGTACGTGTGCCGGGCATGACCGTGCTCGGCCTCGCAGACCTTCTGGGCCTGATGCGCACGATCGACTTCCGCCGCCTCACGCATCCTCGTCTTACGGAAGACCGTCAGCAGCACGATCCGTTGTCCTGGCGCGAGCCAGTACGGGATGCGTACGGCTTCGCCGTCCAGCTCGAAGCGGAGCTCACGCAGCTTGCCACCCAGGTGTCGCGAGTACGGCTCGCCGAGGGTCGTCGGCTCGTCCAGCAGTCGGTCCGTCTTGTCCTCGACCCGCCGGTAGAGACGGAACGGAAGCAGCTCCAGCCAATCTCGCACTTCGGGTTCGATCTCGATCTCCCACCGCTCCGTCATGCAATCAACGGTATATACCTCCAAATGCATAACGCAAGCTGCCACGGACCTCGGCACTGCACTGCTCCAGACCACGCTGCCACCTCAGCCCGCCCAAGAAGGTCGCTGTCTCCGGCCGCCCCAGAACGGATGCAGAGGAGGAAACCCGCTTGGGCCGAGGCGGTCGGCTCCATCGCCGAACGCCGTCGAAGTACTCCATCCTGGCGCTGTGCCTGTGTCCGCTGAAGTACACGACCTCTGTCGGATGACCTTCGCCGAGAACGAGGTGCACCTTGCGCTCCACGTGCTCAATACGTACGAGGGTGAGCAGTCGGACCGGGTGCACAAGGCCGTGATCAGGCTGAGCAACGGCGACCTGCACCTCTTGGCGTGCTGGGCCGGCGGGGCGACCCAGCAGGAAGTTGAAACGCTCCTCTGGTTCGCCGGAGCCACGGAGCCGGGTGCCACAGGGAAACAGATCTTTGGTGCTCAGTGGATGAACAGCTTCTACGACAGGAACCGCCTCGCGTCACTGGGTGACGTTTCCTGACATCAGTAATCGGCCGTGCCGGACGCGTGCCAGGTGGAGCGGGGAGCCACGGGGAACACCGGGAAGCCGATCAGCGCGGCGATGGATCACTGATGTGTTCTACCGCAGGTCAGATGCCCAACAGGCCCTGGATCACCTGAGCTTCCCAAGCTGAGAGCGCGAGTTCGATTCTCGTCACCCGCTCCATGTGAGACCCCCAGGTCAGTGACCCGGGGGTTCTTTGTTGTCCAGACCGGTGAGCGGGTGCCGCACCACAACCGCACCATTACTGATCTTGTAGGCGATGGCGAGAACGGCGGTGACCCCGAGGACCGAGCCCACGGTCATGACCGTACGCGGACCACGACGGTCGAGGATGCGGCCGACGGGTATACCGGCGCAGGCGCCGACACGATCAGGGCGGCGGAGAAGGCGCCGGTGGTGGCGGTCGTCGACCAGCCGGTGTCGGCGGTGGTCCTCGGGTTCAGGACGGGGGATGCGTAGTGGACGATTCCCCAGCCGGTGATCTGGGTGACGCACAGGGCGGGCAGGGCGGCGCGAGGCCGTGACCGGTCCCCTGTTCCGGTCACGGCCTCGCCGGTGTGAAGGCTGGCCGTCGACGGGTCAGCAGCATCCGGCAGCGTCGGCCGGTTCCTCGGCGTCGGCGTCGGCGGGGCCGGCGCTCTGCTTGGTCAGGGTGTCGGCGTCGGCCTTGACCACGTAGACCTCCCAGGGCTCCTGGCCGGGGCCGTGGACCCAGACCTTGTCCTGCAGGGCGTAGCAGCAGGCCGTGTCGTTCTCCTCGGCCGTCGCCAAGCCCGCCTCGCTCAGCCGGGTGGTGGCCGCGTGGACGGCTTCCGTGCTGTCGACCTCGACCCCGAGGTGATCCATACGTGTCGCCGCGTCCGGCTCGCCTTCGATCAGAACGAGTTCGAGCGGGGTTCGGCGATGGCGAAGTTGGCGTAGCCGTCGCGGAGCTTGGCGGGCTCGACTCCGAAGAGCTTCGTGCGGAAGGCGATGGAAGCGGAGAGATCCGGGACCCGTAGGGCGAGTTGTACGCGGGACATGGTGAACCTCCTGGAACGGGGGTGGGGTTTCAGCAGCCGCCGGAGGCGGCCGGGGCGCCGACGCCGATCTGCAGCGTGGCAGGGGCGGCGCAGCAGCCGCCGCCCTCGTCGCTCTGCGCGGCGTCGGGCTCGTCGAACAGGCCGGCGCCGCCGCACACGCCGGTCTCCGGCAGGGTCAGCTCCACGCGCTCGGCCGCCTCGTGGTCTCCGGCCAGGGCAGCGGTGACGGAGCGGACCTGCTCGTAGCCGGTCATGGCGAGGAAGGTGGGGGCGCGGCCGTAGGACTTCATGCCGACCAGGTGGACGTCCTGCTCCGGGTGGGACAGTTCCTTCACGCCGTGCGGGTAGACGGTGCCGCAGGAGTGGACGTTCGGGTCGATCAGCGGGGCGAGCGCGGTCGGGGCCTGGAGGCGCTCGTCGAGGCCGAGGCGGAGCTCGGAGAGGAAGGAGAGGTCGGGGCGGAACCCGGTCAGGACGATGACCTCGTCGACCGCGTCCAGGCGGCGGCCGTCCTCGGCGACGAGGACCAGCCTGTCGCCGTCCCGTTCGACCGCCTCCGTGCGGAATCCGGTGACGGCGTCGGCGTGTCCCTTCTCCACCGCCGCCTTGGCGCGCAGGCCGAGGGCGCCGCGGGCCGGGAGCTGGTCGGCCTCGCCGCCGCCGTACGTGGCGTCGCCGATGCCCCGGCGCAGGATCCAGACCGCGTGCGTGTCCGCCTCTTCCCCGGCCAGGTCGGCGAGCAGGGCGAGGGCGGTGAAGGCGGAGGCGCCGGAGCCGACGACCGCCGTGCGCTTGCCGGCGTAGCGGGCCCGTACGGCCGGGTCCTTCAGGTCGGGGACGCGGTAGGTGATGTGGTCGGTCGTCCTCTTCTCACCGAGGGCGGGAATTCCGTTCGCACCCATCGGGCCGGGGGTGGACCAGGTGCCGGAGGCGTCGATGACGGCGCGGGCGGTGATCCGCTCCTCGGCGCCGTCCGCCGTCTCGATGTGTACGGTGAAGGGCTGCTCCTCGCGGCCGGAGTCGACGATCCGGTCGCGGCCGGCGCGGGCCACGCCGGTGACCGTCGCTCCGTAGCGGACCTTGTCGCCGAGGACGTCGGCGAGCGGCTGGAGGTACTGCTCGGCCCAGTCGCCGCCGGTCGGGTACGTGGTCCCGTCGGGGCGGACCCAGCCGGTGGGGGCGAGCAGCTTCTCGGCGGCGGGGTCGGTGACCTCGGCCCAGGGTGAGAACAGGCGGACGTGCGCCCAGTCCCGTACGGCTGTCGCGGCCGACGAGCCGGCCTCCAGCACCAGCGGCTCGATGCCGCGCTCCACGAGGTGTGCGGCGGCGGCCAGGCCGACCGGGCCGGCTCCGACGACCACGACGGGCAGGTTCTGCTTCTCCATGGCGGTGCTTCCTTCGGTCAGTTGCTCGGATGGGCGGAGACGGAGCGGTGGACGGCTCAGCGGAGGGGGGCGTGCGGTGCCGACGCGAGCTGTGCACTGCGGCGCCGGGCCCGGGCCCGGCAGGCGCTGTCGCACACCTGGGCGCAGCTGTCGCAGAAGTGGACGCCGGCCAGGTACCGGGCGGTGGAGCGGGTGAAGACGCCACGGATCCAGGCGGCGGCCATTTTTCGGCTCCTTGCTTCGATATTCGTCGATGGATTGCGCCGCCAGCATGACACCTGTTTCGATGAGCGTCAAGATAGACATTCATCGAAATCGGGAGGGCGCGAGCCATGAAGTACGTAGACGTCGCGGTGATCGGGGGTGGCCAGTCCGGCCTGGCCACCGCACACGCACTGCGCAGGCAAGGGCTGGAGCCAGTGATCCTGGAGGCGTCGGAACAGGCCTCCGGGTCGTGGCCGCGGTACTACGACAGCCTCACCCTGTTCTCCCCGGCCGGCCACAGCTCACTGCCCGGCCTGCCGTTCGGTGGCGATCCGGACCGTTACCCGCACCGGGACGAGGTCGTCGCCTACCTGCTGCGTTACGCCGACCGCCTGGACGCCGACATCCACACCGGAGCGCGCGTGCGGGAGGTGGGCACCGCGGACGGGATCTTCACCCTCGCCCTGGAGGACGGCGGTCGCCTCTCCGCCCGGGGTGTCGTGGCGGCTTCCGGTACCTTCGGTCGCCCTTGTCGCCCCGTTCCTCCAGGGCTGGAGAACTCCGCGGGGACCGTGCTGCACGCCGCCGAATACCGAGCGCCCCAGCCCTTCGCGGGGCAGCGGGTGGTGGTCGTCGGGGCCGGGAACTCCGCCGTGCAGATCGCCGCCGAACTGGCCGCGCATGCCCGCGTCACCCTCGCGGCGCGGCATCCGGCCCGCTTCGCCCGGCAGCGCGTACTGGGCCGGGATCTGCACTGGTGGCTGAAGGGGACAGGGGTCGACGTGCTGCCCGTGGGCCGGTTCCTGCGCACGCCACCGACACAGTCGGTGATCGACGACGGCCGCTACCGCGCCGCCGTCGCGGCCGGCGCCCCCGACGTGCGCCCCGTGTTCAGCGAGATCGAGGGCATGAAGGTGACGTGGGCCGACGGTGGCACCGAGGAGGTCGACACCGTAGTCCTCGCCACCGGCTACCGCCCGGACCTCGACTACCTGCGACCGGTCGGCGCCCTCGACCCCGACGGCCGTCCGCGGCACCGGGAGGGCGTATCGACCACCCACGCCGGCCTCGCCCACGTCGGACCGGAGTGGCAGCGCAGCCTCTCCTCGAACTCCCTCCGGGGAGTCGGCAGGGACGCCGCTCGCGTCGCCGGCCGGCTCGCCGCCCGCCTTCGCACCCACTGACCCCGGGCACCTTGGTTCGACATGTGTCAACATAGACGCATGTCGAACGTCAAGGCACTGCCGCTCCTGGAACCCGAGGCCCCCGACGCCGCGGTACCGTGCTGCCCGCCGTTGAGCGAGCGCCCCTTCACCGCCGAGGAGGCCGAGCGGACGGCGCGCATGTTCAAGGCGCTCGGGGACCCGGTACGGCTGCGTCTCTTCTCGGCCGTCGCCTCGCACGAGGGCGGCGAGGCGTGCGTGTGCGACATCTCCGACGTCGGCGTCTCCCAGCCGACCGTCTCCCACCACCTGAAGAAGCTCAAGGAGGCCGGCCTGCTGACCTCCGAGCGGCGCGGCACCTGGGTCTACTACCGGGTCGAGCCCTCGGTGCTGGCAGCGATGGGGCAACTGCTGGCCGTCCGGTGACCCCGCTCGACCACGCCCGTCATCGCCGCGTCGGTGTGCCGGGTCATGCCGCCTGCGCCGCAGCGCACGTGGTACACCGCACGGTGCGGGCCGTCACCCCGGCGGACCGCCCGAGGAGCGGCCCCCGGCGCACGGCCCGGTGCGCCACGAGCGTGTGGTCGTGGCAGACGCCGACGGCCATGCCGGTCGTTCCCCTCACGCGGCAGTCGAGGCGGTACATCAGTAGTCCCTCCCGGGGGTGGTGACGGCGGACAGGGCGAACTTCTTGCGCCAGGCCAGGGACACGTGGACCAGACCGATCAGGACAGGAACCTCGATGAGCGGTCCCACGACGCCGGAGAGGGCCTGGCCGGAGGTCACGCCGAAGGTGGCGACGGCGACGGCGATGGCCAGCTCGAAGTTGTTGCCGGCGGCGGTGAGGGCGAGGGTGGCCGTGCGGTCGTAGGCGAGGCCGATCGCCTTGCCCAGCAGGAAGGTCCCGGCCCACATCACGGCGAAGTACGCCAGCAGCGGCAGCGCGATACGCACGACGTCGAGGGGCTGCGAGGTGATGGTCTTCCCCTGGAGGGCGAAGAGGATCACGATCGTGAAGAGCAGGCCGTACAGCGCCCAGGGGCCGATCTTCGGCAGGAACTTCCGCTCGTAGCTCTCGCGACCCATCTTCTTCTCGCCGATACGGCGGGTGAGGAATCCGGCGAGGAGCGGGACGCCGAGGAACACCACGACGTTGAGCGCGATCTTCCACACGGACACGTCCAGGCCCTGTCCGTCACCGAGGCCGAGCCACCGGGGCAGCAGGTCGAGGTAGAACCAGCCGAGCAGGCCGAACGCGACGACCTGGAAGAGGGAGTTGAGGGCGACCAGGACGGCGGCGGCCTCGCGGTCGCCGCAGGCGAGGTCGTTCCAGATGATGACCATGGCGATGCAGCGGGCAAGTCCCACGATGATCAGGCCGGTGCGGTACTCGGGCAGGTCCGGCAGGAAGATCCAGGCCAGCGCGAACATCACGGCCGGGCCGACCAGCCAGTTGACGACCAGCGAGGAGACCATCAGCTTCTTGTCGCCGGTGACGGCGTCGAGCCTGTCGTAGCGCACCTTGGCAAGGACCGGATACATCATGATCAGCAGGCCCAGGGCGATCGGCAGGGAGATGCCGCCGACCTCCAGGTGCGCGAGGGCGTCGTTCATACCCGGGACGGCTCGCCCCAGCCCGAGCCCGACGGCCATGGCGACGAGGATCCAGACGGCGAGGAAGCGGTCGAGCGTCGACAGCTTCGCGACGACGGAGGACTCCTCGGCGGTCGTCGCGGGTGCTTCGGTGCGCGTCACGGACAGACCCTCCTGTTCTCGGCGGCGCTACGGGCGGACTCGGCCAGGTCGGCGAACTGGCCGGCGAGCGAGGCGATGACGTCCGGGCGGAGCCTGTAGTACGTGTAGCGGCCACACGGCTCCGTCTCGACGACCCCGGCCTCGCGCAGCACTCTCAGGTGGTTGGAGAGGTTGGTCTGCCGGGCACCGGTCTCCTCCACGAGGTGGGTGGTGCACAGCGTCTCCTGGGCGAGCAGGGTCACGATCCGCAGCCTGAGCGGGTCCGCCAGAACCCGGATCAGGTCAGTGTCGACCGACGTCATCATGTACTGATACTTTCACATCAGTGGCGACTGACATCACCGGATGCTGATGTCATTGGCGCCTGATGCCGACGTGAGACAAGAGAGACCTCCTGATGTCCGACAAGCCCTCCGTGCTGTTCGTCTGTGTCCACAACGCCGGCCGCTCGCAGATGGCCGCCGCGTGGCTGACCCACCTGGCCGGGGACCGCGTGGAGGTCCGTTCCGCCGGCTCGAACCCGGGCGAGAACGTCAACCCGGCCGCCGTCGAGGCGATGCGCGAGGTCGGCATCGACATCTCCGCCGAGGTGCCCAAGACGCTGACCGTGGACGCGGTCAAGGAGTCCGACGTCTGCATCACCATGGGCTGCGGCGACACCTGCCCGGTCCTCCCCGGCAAGCGGTACCTGGACTGGCGGCTGGAGGACCCGGCCGGCCAGGGCGTCGAGGCCGTCCGCCCGATCCGCGACGAGATCAAGGTGCTGGTCGAGGGCCTGATCAAGGAGATCGCGCCGGAGCCGCGGTCATGAGCACGGCCACGGACGCCCGCGAGGTCATCGTCGTCGGGTCGGGCCCCGCGGGCTGCACCGCCGCGCTCTGCACCGCTCGTGCCCAGCTCCGACCGCTCGTCTTCGGCTGAGCCGTCTTCGTCGGCGGTGCGCTCACCACGACGACCGAGGCCGAGAACTTCCCCGGCTTCCCCGAGGGCGTCGACGGCCCGGACCTGATCGCGAACATGCGCACCCAGGACGAGAGGTTCGGGGCCGAGACGATCGACGACGACATCGTCGCGGTCGACCTGACAGGCGACATCAAGACCGTCACCGGCACCTCCGGGTCCGTCCACCGCGCGAGGACGGTGATCGTCGCCACGGGCTCCGGCTACCGCAAGCCCGGCCTGCCCACGGAGGACGCCCTGTCCGGGCGGGGTGTGTCCTGGTGCGCGACCTGCGACGGGTTCTTTTTCCGTGTCGGAGAACCCGTGAATCCGACGCGCCCGGCCTCGGCCATGGCACCGCATCGTGCTCGCCGCCTCTTGCACCGAACCACTTCTCGTGGAGGTCGAAGTCCGTAGGGGTGATCCCACATTCTGCGATCTCCCGAGCCGAGGCGAGGGCCCGGCAGCCATGCGCGACCGCAACTGCCGTGCTCAGCCGCTCCGCGCCTCCCCGGGCCCGCACACCGATCGGAATCCCACAGCCGGTGTCGGACGGAAGCCGAATCCGACGTGGTGCTGAGACGTGCGGGTCGCGCCTGTCCCCCGGTCGCGTCGAACGCCGACGCTCGAAGGCCGAGTGGCCGCGCCGGGAACAGCCGGTGCGTCCGGCGCGGTTGCACCGACCGAGGGGCCGGCGCCGGACGGCGGGAGCACTGAGGCCGCGAGGTCGTCCGCCCCCACCAGGATCCGGGCTCCGGGACCGCGGCACGCCCGCCGCGTACTCGAGCCAGGACTTATATCTGCAGAAGGACTGTTTCATGACTGACCGGCCCTTGACGCTCATGGCAGTACACGCCCACCCCGACGACGAGGCCACCGGAACCGGAGGCGTCCTCGCGCGGTACGCGGCGGAAGGCATCCGCACGGTTCTCGTGACGTGTACCGACGGCGGTTGCGGTGACGGGCCGGGGGGTGTCAAGCCGGGCGAGCCCGGGCACGATCCGGCGGCGGTCGTCTCGATGCGTCGTCAGGAACTCGAAGCGAGCTGCGACGTCCTGAAGGTCAGCGATCTGGAGATGCTGGACTACGCCGACTCCGGGATGGCGGGCTGGCCGGGCAACGACGCCCCCGGATCCTTCTGGCAGACCCCGGTGGAGGAAGGCGCGGCCCGACTCGCGGAACTCATGGAGCACTACCGGCCTGATGTGGTCGTCACCTACGACGAGAACGGCTTCTACGGCCACCCCGACCACATCCAGGCCCACCGCATCACGATGGCGGCGCTGGAGACGACCGCGCTGACACCGAAGGTGTACTGGACCACGATGCCCCGCTCGGGGATGCAGCGGTTCGGCGAGATCATGCGCGAGTTCCATCCGGACATGCCGGAGCCGGATCCCGCCGAGGCCGCCGCGATGGCCGGGATCGGCCTCCCCGACGATGAGATCACCACGTGGGTGGACACCACCGCGTTCAGCGGTCAGAAGTTCGACGCGTTGGCCGCGCATGCCAGTCAGGGCGAGAACATCTTCTTCCTCAAGATGGGAAAGGAGAGGTTCGGCGAGCTGATGGGCGTGGAGACCTTCGTACGTGTCCAGGACGCCACCGGCGCGGCCCTGCCCGAGAACGATCTCTTCGCCGGACTGCGCTGATCCGCCCGTAGGACCGGCCGGGGAAGCACATCGGCCGCACGGCACGGCCCCGCGGGATGCGGGACCGTGCCGACACGGCCGGGGCGGGTCACTTGGTGAAGGTGAAGTACTTCCAGGCGCCGTGCGTCGTGGAGTTGACGGTGTCGCCGGAGGAGCCGTTGACGTACGACGAGCGCATGCGGGCGCGGATGCCGGACTCGCCCGGTGCCTCCAGGCGCACGGCCGACTTGCCGTTGGTGCCGAGGGCGAAGTACTCGGAAGTGGTGTCGTACCACTTGCCCTGGTAGTGGACCTGGAGCTGGAAGCGCTGCTTGCGGCCCTTGTGGTAGTTCATGGTGGTGGTGAACACCGGATCGGTGTTCTTGCGGAAGTAGTGGTACGTCGTGGAGCCGATCCTGCCCGTCTTGTAGTGCCTGGAGACGGCGGTGGAGACCTTCACCTGGGCGTACCCCGTGGACTTCACGGTCTTCGAGGCGTAGCGGGCGTCGCCGGTGAAGACCGCGGAGACGGTGGTGTCGCGGGTCATGGTGACGGTCGTCGACAGGTCGCCCTTGGAGTTGACCTTGCCCGTCTTCAGCAGCTTCTTCGGCTTGTCGGAGCCGAAGGGGTCCGCGTAGATCGAGACGGTGCGGTTCTTGTACGTCGTGCCGAGGTGCGCGGTGAAGGTGACCTTCTTGCCGTACGAGTACAGCTTGCCGTTGTTGTTCAGGCTCAGCGCGGTCCCCTTGCGGGAGACGTCCACCGCGTCCGAGCCGGAGGCCGGGGCGTGCGTGGCGTCGCCCGCGTAGGAGACCTTGTAGGTGACCTTGCCGCCGGCGGGCGGTGTGTCCGTGAAGGAGAAGCTGCCGTCCGCCTTCGTCCTGACGGCGGCCAGCGCCTTGCCCTTCGGCGACTCGACGTCCGTACGGGTCACCTTCAGGCCGGTGCCGGAGGGGAGCGGCGTCCTGGAGGTCAGCTTGCCGGTGACGGTGAGCTTCTTGGCCCGTTCCGACTTGGCGGGGGCCGACACCTTGAGGGCGGGCAGCTCCTTGGTGGGATCGGTCAGGGCACGCAGGGTGTGGGTGCCGTAGGTGTTCACGGAGACGGCGAAGACCCGGCTCGAGTCCGGCGCCCAGGCGAGCGCTCCGGTCACAAGGAGGTCCGCTCCGCTGCTGTTGCCGGTGTTGGGGAAGTCGTACTCCCGCACCGGCACCGGGTCACCGGGGCGGTGGATGTGGACGTCGGGGTCGTAGGAGGAGTCGCTGCCGCCCGCGACGCTGCCGTCGGGCGCGACCCGTACGGCGTTCGGGTAGGCGTCGACGGGGTAGCCCGGCTGCTCGGTGAGGTCGGCGGTCGAGTAGGAGCCGAGGCCGTAGCCGTACCCCGGGTCGCCCCACGAGGTGAGGACCTGCTTGCCGTCGGGCGTCAGGTCCAGCTGCTTCACGGCGGTGTCCATGGAACCCTTGACCCGCAGTGCGGCCCCGTCGGCCGAGACGTCGTAGACGGCGAGGTCGCCGCCGTTGCCGGCCACCAGGACGCCCGGGACGGCCGGGTCGGACGCCAGGAACATCCCGAAGGCGCCGTAGAAGTCGACGTCGCCCCGCTGGGCGAGGCGGACGACGGGTTCGGGGCCGGAGGTGTCCAGCGAACCGAAGTCCGTGCCGTGGGCGAACCAGATCCGGCCGTCCACCACCTCCAGGTCGCCGGGAGCCACGCCCACCGGGTAGCTCGCGGTCCGGGTGTACGTGCTCGTCTCCACCGAGACGATCCGGTTGCCGTTCTTCACGGCCGCGTACACCTGCCCGGAGTCGGCGGACAGTGCCAGGCCGGTCACGCCGGAAAGGCCGGTCAGTGTCGCCTTCACGGTGCCGCTGTAGTCGGTGACGACGATCGTGCCGCCGGTCGGATCGGAGACGTAGACCCGCTGGTGGACGCCGTCGACGACCATGTCGCCGACCGACTTCACCGGAAGGACCTTCGCCGAGTCGGCCGATGCCGGACTCGCCACGCCCCCCACCAGGGCGGCGGAACTGAGGACGACCGCGAGTGCCGTCGCGGTCGCGATGCTGCGCCTGCGCACAGTGATGTGAACCCCCACAGAAGAAGCCCGGTGTGCACCGGACGAAAACGAACGGCCGCGTGTTCCCCCTCACCCGAAGACGGGTGTTCGAACGCCGCCGGAGACGCAGCGTATGGCATGCGGGTGACAACTGAGGAACGTATTAAGGCGACTTGACGGGACGGGCCGACGGGCATGCCGTGGGTGTCGCACTCGTCCGGTCGGTGTGCGGCGTGCCACGGCACGTCAGCGGGCCGGCGGATCAACGCGGCGGACGCCCTCTCCCGGTGACCGCCCCGGCGTCCCGCGGCACAGCCGCCGTCCGGCCGCACCGGGCGTCCCGCCTCCCCCCGGGGGCGCGGTGCGGCCGGCGGCATCCCCGGCGGGCGCGGTGCGCGCCGAGTCCGTACGGCAGGCCCGGGCGCCCTCGGTGCCCCGGCGGGGAGCGCGGGTTCGATCCGCGTCGTCCGCCGGCGGTGGAGGAAGCCCCGGACTGTCGGTCCGGGGCTTCCTCGCCGTCAGCGGGTCTGTGCCCACACCGCCAGCAGACCCACCACGGCCGTGCCCGCTCCGTAGCACGCGCCCCGGAGGAACTGGTCGGCCGCGATGCGGCGGCGTCGTGAGATCCACCGCGCGGTGTCACGCGTCGCCCGGCCGCAGCGCGCCCCCGCGGCGGACAGCCGTCGTCCGGTGACCCCCCGCCGGCCCGGGGGTGCCGCTTTCTCCGTGGAGCACCCTGACCGGGCGCGCCGTACTTTCATGGCGGTTGCACCTGCCTTCCTCGGTGTGGTGGTTCTCCCCGGGCAGCCGGGCACGGTCGCTCGGGTCGCGCCGGCCCGAGCGGCTGCGGTCGGGGTTCCGGCGGGGTACGCGGGAGAGCCGGGGTCACCGTCCGGCGAGGGCCGGGACCTGGTGGGCGGCCTGTGCGGGGCGGAGCAGCCGGAAGGTGACCCGGCCCTCGGCGTCGACGCGGGCACCGTGCACGGCGGGTTCGGGCAGGCTGTTGTAGTGGAAGGGCGTGGAGAAGTAGTAGGCGCCGGTGTCCGGGACGACGACGAGGTCGCCGACGTCGAGGAGGGGCAGCGCCCGGTCGCGTGCCAGCAGGTCGCCGGCGAAGCAGCACGGGCCCGCGACGTCCTGCCGCACGGGCCGGCCGTGCTTGGCCCGGCCGTGGGGGTCGTGGGCCTCGATCCGCAGGGGCCAGGCGTCGGGGGCGAACACCGTGCGCGTGGCGACCTGTGCGCCGGCGTGGGTGATCGCGACGGGACGCCCGCCGACGGTCTTGGTGTACTCGACGTACGCGGCCATGAAGCCGTTCTTGGCCAGCACGGAGCGGCCGAACTCGGTGACGATCCCGTACGCGCCCGAGAACAGGACCGGCGCGTGTTCGCGCAGGTGGTCCACGTAGGTGTCGAAGCCGGGCGTCGTCTCGTCGTCGGCGAAGTTGACCGGCAGTCCGCCCCCGATGTCGATGCCGGTGACCTGCCGGCGGCCGAGGTGGGCGTTGACCTCCTCGGCGAACTCCACGGCCTTCGCGATACCCCGGGCGATCAGGGGCAGGGGGCAGCCCTGCGAACCGACGTGCGTGTGCACCCAGGTGAGCCAGGGGCGGTCCCGGTACGCCTGGAGCAGTCGCTGCCGGTTGCCCCCGTCCTCCAGCGGGATGCCGAACTTGGAGGTCGCGGTGGCCGTGCTCATGGCGGAGATCGATCCACCGCCGACCTGGGGGTTGACGCGCACACCGATGCGTGAGGCCGGGGAACGGGTCGCCAGGATCTCGTCCAGCCGCGCCAGTTCCTGGAAGCTGTCCACGTTCACCGTGACCCCGAGGCTCAGCGCCCGGGCCAGTTCGGCCCGCGTCTTGGCCGGCGAGTCGAACACGATGTGCGCGGGTTCGAAGCCCGCCTCCAGCGCCCGGGCGAGTTCGCCCGCACTGGCGACCTCGCAGCCCATGCCGCTCAGGCGCAGTTCCTCGAGTACGGGGACCAGGCAGTTCGCCTTGGCCGCGAACGCGTGCAGGACCCGGAGGGAGTCGGGGAACGCGCTCCGCAGGGACGTGACGGTCTCGTTGACGCCGTCGAGGTCGACGAACCCGGCCAGTACGGCCGTCTCGGGTTCCAGGAGTCCCTGCTGTACGGCTGCCCGCAGAATCCGCTCACGCCGGTCCGCCTTGTCGGAACCACTCATCGTGCACCCTCCCTGAACCGGGGTCTCACCGCCGCACGACGGCCGTGGGGCGGACCACCAGACTCCCGTCGCGGCGGTACGGGTGTCTTCGTCGGGAGTCCCGGTGTTCCGCCGCGCGGTTCTCGCCGTGGAGCGAAACCGCGGACGTGGCGGGGCCGCCGTTGTGCCCGGGCACGAAGGAACCGTCCCTTCCTCGTGGCGGCGCCCGAGCGCTCACGCCTCCCGGCCCCCGCGTTCGAGGAGGCGCAGTTGCAACTGGGCGAGGAGCCGGGCGTCCGGACTGCGGAGGTCGAGCCCGGACACCTCGGTGATCCGGCTGATCCGGTGCCTCAGGCTGTTCGCGTGCACCCCCAGCGCCCGGGCGGTGTCCGGCACATGCCCGAAGTGGTCCAGGTACACCCGCAGGGTCCGCACCAGGGTGCCCCCGCCGTTCCCGGCGTCGAACGCCACCAGGCGTGCCACCGGTGTCTCCGGCGCCGGGGCCGGTCCCGTCAGCGTGTCCAGCATCTGGTTCAGGGCGATCGACTCGGCCACCTCGTCCGCGGAGGCGACGGTGCGGTGCTCTCCCGGCGAGAGCAGGGCCCTCAGTGCCAGGTCCGCCGACCGGCGGGACCCGGGCAGGGCCGCCAGGGTGTCGGCCACCGTGCCCAGACCGACCCTCGTCTCCGGCCCGAACGCGTCGGCCACCTGCCGCACCAGTGACTTCCCCAGGCGTGCGACCTGTTCGACGGCCCGCCGCACGTCCTGGTGCAGCGCGCCCACCAGGACCAGGGCCCCCTGGTCGACCGGCACCACCACCGACGTGAGGCCGTTCGCGCCGCAGCACACGGACAGCAGGGCGCACAGCCTCCCGGTCTCCTCCCCCTTGCAGGAGGCTCCGGGGCGTACCGCCAGGACCGCGCAGTGCCCGTGCGCCGGTATCCCGGTGCGTTCGGTCAGCACCTCGGCGGATCCCCGTCCGTCGAGCAGCGCGCGGGCCGTGTCCTCGACCAGTCGGGCGTGCGTGCGGTGCGACCGGTGGTGCAGCAGGTGCGCGGCGGCCGCCCGCGCCGCCGACCGCAGTGTGTCGGAGGCGTGCGGCGGGAGGTCACCGCCCGCGGCCGCCACCCAGATCGATCCCAGGATCTCCCCGCCCGCCCGGACCGCCACCACCAGACGTTCGGGGTTCTCCCCGTGCGCCGGCCGGTGGATGACGTCCCCCGAGCCCCACAGCGCCTGGAAGAACCCGGCCTCCCGCATGGCGGCCACGCGCCACTCCGGCACCCGGCGGCCGAGGATCGTCAGCCGGCGCAACTCGTCCACGTCCTCCTTCGTGGACGAGTACGCCAGGACCCGGGACTCCACGTCCTCGATCGTCACCGCGCCGCCCACCAGGACCGCCACCGCGTCGGCCAGCCCGTTCAGGTCGCCCGGCAGCACGGCCGCCACCGCCGGATCGGCGGGGACCCCGGACAGGACCAGACCGGCCCGCAGTGCGCCGACCAGCTCGGTCCAGCCGCACCACGCCGTCCGGAAGAGCACCGCCGTACCGGCGTCCTCGACGGCCGCCCGCAGCGCCTCCGGGGGCCGCCCCGGCCTTCCCGGCCCGAAGACCACCGCGGCCGCGCCCGATGCGGCGGCCTCGCGCACGACGTCGACGGCGGCGGCCGAGTGCGGATCGACGCCCACGGCCAGCACCACCTGCCCCCGGGGCGGCCCCGCCTCCAGCGGGTCCAGCACGGTGACTCCCTCGACCACGACCCCCAGGCCGCGGGGAGTCGTGTACGGCTCCAGCGCACCGGCCCCCATGACCGACAGCAGGCTTTCCAGCGTCGGTCCCGCCACGGTGCCGTCCCCCTGCCCCGCCGTCTCGTTCAGCGCCATCCGGCCCCCACTTCGGTGCGTCACGTGACGGTGAGTGTAGAAGGCCTCACAGGAACGAGTGAGGCATATGCCCGAAAGCGGTCGGCCGGCCTGCCACCGCGCGGTCAGGCGGGGGCCGTGGCCGGAAGGCCGGTTCCGGTCCTGGGCGGGGGCCGTCCGGTGGTCAGCCGGAGGGCTCCTGCGGAGTCAGCGCTTCCGGCTGCTCCTGCGGAGGGGACACGACGGGGCACTCGTCGTCCGACTGCGTCATCGCCCATCCGTCCCCGAACACATGGAGGCCGGCGGGCGCGGCGGAACGGCGCGCGGTGTCGCCGTCGGCTTCCGCGTCGGCGCGGGGGACGGCGGTGGGGACCGACGAAGCCACGTGGTTCACCGTGCACGTCAGCTGGAGCATGGCCCGACGGCTCAGCGGTGCCGTCTCACCGGGGAGCCGGACGGAGAGGATGCCGTCGTCGGCGATCGCCACCCGTGGCGGCTCCGTCAGGCGGGGCAGCTCCGTGGTGGCCTCCGGGACCTCGTTCGCGGCCGACGCCTCGAACAGCAGCTGTACGACGGCCTCGAGATTCCCGGCGTCGTCGATCCGGTGGGGATGGGGCACCAACTCCCCGTCGCGCAGGAAGAAGAGGGAGATGGTGGTGGGCGTCGAGGGTGGTGTCGCACTGTGGGAGACCATGCCGCTCGCCGGCGCACCGGTCTCGATGACACCGGACGGGGGGACTCCGCACGCCGTGAGCGCGACCGCGGCCACGGCCGTGAGCCCGGCCAGCAGCGCTGCCGTCCGCGAGCCCCTCACCGGGTGCCCCCGTCGGCCTCGGTGTCGGTGTCGTCGCGGTGCAGCGGGAGTTCGACCGTGAACACCGCGCCGCCCCGGGGCAGGTTCGCCGCCCGGATGCGCCCTCCGTGCAGGCGCACGTTCTCCGCCGTGATGGCCAGACCCAGCCCGCTGCTCTCGCTCCTGGCCCGTGAGGTGCTCGCCTTGTAGAACCGCTCGAAGATGTGCGGCATGGCCTCCTCGGCGATCCCCGGTCCGTTGTCGGTCACCTCGATGACGGCCCACGCCATGCCCGCCCCGTCCACCCGTACCCCCATGGTCAGCCGCACGGGCGGCGCTCCGTGCCGCAGCGCGTTGCCGATCAGATTGGCCGTCACCACGTCGAGCCTGCGCGGATCGACGCGCGCACGCAGCTCACCCGGCCCGGGCAGCCGGGTCTCCACCTGCTCCTGCCGCCACCGGGAGGCGACGGTGCGCCGTACGGACTCGGCCAGGTCGATCTCGTCCCGGTTGAGTTCGGCCGCACCCGCGTCGAAGCGGGAGATCTCCATCAGGTCGTTCACCAGTCCGCTCAGCCGGTTCGTTCCCTCGCTGATGAGCCGCAGCGCCTCACCGGTCTCCCCTTCCCCCTCCAGGTCCAGCACGTCGGTGACCGCCGACATCGCCGCCAGCGGCGTGCGCAGCTCGTGGGAGACGTCCGCCACGAAGCGGCGCCCCTGGGCCTCCAGGCGACGCAGCTCCCGTACGGTCCGCTCCAGCTCGGCCGCCGTCTCGTTGAAGGACTGGGAGAGGTCGGCCAGTTCGTCGGAGCCGGTGACGTCCAGCCGGACGTCGAGATGCCCCGCGGCCATCCGGCGCGTCGCCCGGCGCAGCGCCCGTACGGGACGCAGTACGCCGCTCGCGGCGAGCAGCGCCAGGACGACGGCGAGGCACAGCGCCACCAGGGTGGCCCGCTCGATGCCGCTGACCATGGCCTCGACGTACCCCTCTTCGGTGGTCTGCGGGACCTCCAGGTACATCACGACTCCGGAGAGCCTGGTCTCCAGGCCCTCGCCCCAGGTGTACGTGACAGGCATGCCGACGACGAGACGAGGGCGCCCGTCGACGTTCATCCGCTGGAACACCGCGGCACGTCGGTCCCGGACGGACCGGAGCATTTCGGGGCTCGGCTCGACGAAACCGGCGCTCGGCGCGTAGGCGCGGTGACCGCCGTACGTGGCCATGATCCGCCAGCCCGACGAACGGTTCGCGCGCACCACCTGGTCCACCGCGAACTGGAGGTCCGACCGGTCCGGGGCGAGGGGGATGGAGGGCGCGACGCCGTCGACGCTCGTACGGAACTGGTTGATGACGGAGTCCTGGCTCTGCTGGAGCACCCCCGTGCGCGCCTCGCGGAAGGCGAGGGCCCCGGTGCCCAGGGAGCTGGCCATGGCCACCAGGACGAAGGACGTCAGCAGGCGGGGGCGCAGACCGCGCAGGGGGAGCGGGATGCGGGCCAGGGCCGCCCGGAGGAACCGCCGGGGGCCGGCACCCGGTACGGCGGTGGGGGGCTCTTCGGCCGTGGGGACCCCGGGTGCGGTCCTCCGCTCCCCGGCGGTCCTCCGCGTCCGTACGGTCCTCCGTGTCCGCGCGGACGTCCGGTCGCTCATGAGGTGCCGAAGCGGTAACCGAATCCGCGTACGGTCTGCACGTAACGGGGATTCCTGCCCTCGCCGAGCTTGTTGCGCAGTCGCTTCACACAGGCGTCCACGAGCCGTATGTCGCCGTGGTAGCTGTGTTCCCAGACCGCTTCCAGCAGCTGCTGGCGGCTGAACACCTGACCGGGCGAGGCCGACAGGGTCAGCAGCAGCCGCAGTTCGGAGGGGGCGAGGGCGACGGGTTCGCCGCGGTGCGTCACCACGAGCCCGGCGCGGTCGACGACCAGCTCCCCGTGCGTCTCCGCCCGGGGACGGGTGCCGTCCGGCAGCGACGCGTCCTGCCTGCGCAGCACGGCCCGTATCCGCGCGTCGAGCACCCGGGCCTGCACGGGCTTCACCACGTAGTCGTCCGCACCGGTCTCCAGTCCCACGACCACGTCGACGTCGTCTCCCCGGGCCGTCACCATGATGATCGGCACCTGGTCGCGGTCCCTGATCCGGCGGCACACGTCCAGACCGGACATACCGGGCAGCATGAGATCGAGCACGACGACGTCCGGCCGGAAGGGGCGGAGCTGTTCCAGCCCCTCCTCCCCCGTTTCCACGGCGAAGACCTCATGCCCCTGGTGCCGCAGACCCAGTTGGACGGCCCTGCGGACATCCAGGTCGTCTTCGACGATCAGAACCCGTGGCATTTCGGCAGTGTAAGCAGGCCGGACGAGACGACCGTCCCGAGGAAGGCCCCTCTCCGACCGCCGTTACACAACGATCACACGGGTCGGGGAACGCGGGCGTCGTTATCCTTCCGTGACGGTCTCGGCTCATGGGGATCATCTGGGATCACCAGATTGAACTGCCATGCATTCGGCACGACAGCGGCAATCCGCACCCCCCACCGGCAGCACCGCGGCCGGTCACCGCGCCGGCCGCCGGCGCCGGTCCTCCCATCGCCGGGGGCGGCCGCGCCGCCGGGGCCGGAGCCTGCTGATCGGCCTGCTGGTGGCCGTCGGCCTGCTGGGTTCGACGGCGTACCTCCTGGAAGGCGGGCGGAGCGACGCGCCGAGCGGTGCGCCGCACCCGCGGAGCACCCACGTCACCCCCACTCCCACACCCACACCGCCCCCCTCCGCCTCCCCTTCCTCCTCCCCCTCCCCCTCTCCCTCTGCGAGCCGGACCGGGATCGACGTCCCCCCGACGGGCAGCGGGACGTTCGTCACCGCGCAGGCCAGTGGGAAGACGGTGGGCAGCGGTTCCCGCCCGGTGCGCTACGTCGTGGAGGTCGAGACCGGCCTCGACGTCTCGCCGTCCCAGGCGGCGAACGAGATCGCCGGGATACTCGCCGCCCCGCGGGGCTGGACCCACGACCCGGACAACGCGTTCCAGCTGGTGGGCGCGGGATCGCCGCACGACATCACGATAAGGATCGCGACACCGGCGACGGCGGACGCCCTGTGCTGGGCGGGCATCCAGCAGGACACCGGAGGCGAGTACAACTGCGAGGTTCCCGGAGGGGTGGTGGTGAACCTCAAGCGCTGGGTCAAGGGCTCGCCCACCTTCGACGGGCCGATCCACGACTACCGGGCGCTGATCATCAACCACGAGATGGGGCACTTCCTCGGTCACGGGCACGTGACCTGCGGAGGCGCCGGGCGACTGGCCCCCGTGATGATGCAGCAGATCAAGGGCCTGCACGGATGCGTCGCCAACGCCTGGCCCTACGACGAGAACGGCGACCTCGTCACCGGGCCGCCCGTATGACCGGCGCCGGACCTCGGGGCCGGCCGTCACGGCGGACGGCCGTTACAGCTCGGTCATGTACCGGCCCCGGGGCCATGAACTGCCGGCACCACTGTCAACTCCGCGTTCTCCTGCGTCCGCAGGCGGAATCCCCCCTCCCTCCCGATCGGATGGAAGTAGATGACTCGTTCCCGCACTGTCCGGAGACTGGCCGCCGCGACGGCGGTCGGTCTGCTGCCGCTGCTGGCGGCTTGTGGCACCGACACCGGCACCGGCACCGGCTCGGAGTCCCACGCGTCGGACGGTGAGAAGACCACGGCCGGATCGTCGGGACAGCTCGACGTCCCCGCCGACGCGAACGCCGATCTCAAGAAGCAGTACCTCTTGGAGAACGCGATCGCGGCCTGCATGAAGAAGCAGGGATTCACCTACACCCCCGTGGCCCCCGAGGATCCCGCCGCCTCCTGGACCACCTACGGGGCGGACTACGCGCTGACGAAGAAGTACCGGCAGAAGTACGGTTTCGGCGTCTACGCGGGCATCGTCTACCCCGACGACGCCGGCGCGTCGGGCAGTGCGGCCGCCCAACAGAACTCGGACAGGACGCCCAACGCGGACTACGTGGACACGCTCACTCCCGAGCAGAAGGCCGCGTACAACGAGGCGTTGGGCGCCATCCCCGACCCGAAGGCCGGTGAGAAGAACTGGACCGGCTGTCAGGGCGAGGCCGACAAGAAGGTCTACGGCTCCTCGTCGGCCCAGGAGCGGGGCACCGAGGCCACGAACCGGAACCAGGCCAACGCGCAGGCGCTCAACGGTGACCCGGAGCTGGTCGCGCTGGCGCAGTCGTACGCCTCGTGCCTGAGGAAGGAAGGCATCTCCGTCACGACCACGCAGCCGACCGGCGTCGGGGAGATGGTCAGGCTCCAGGCGCTCGACTCCGCTCCGGTCGACGCCATCCCCGCCGTCGACGAGAACGGGAACGCCAAGGAGCTCATGAGCAAGGAGGAAGCCCTCCCGCTGCTCACCAAGGACATCGAGCTGGCGATGCGGGACCTGGAGTGCGGCAAGGAGTTCCGGGCCGCCTACTTCCCGAAGTTCCTGAAGGCCCCGACCAGCGGTGGCGGTGCCGGGTGAGGCAGCGCCCCGAGCCGGCCGACGCCCGTCCCGGACGGTTCCGCAGGCTGACCGGCACCCGTTCGGGACAGCTGACGGTCGTCGTCGCCGCGGTGGCGCTGGTCGGGGCGGGCGGCTGGTTCGCCGGATCGCGGATGCAGTCGCCCGCGGACGCCGCCGCCTCGCACCGGCCGCCGGAAGCCGGTCCCGTCACCGTCACGGCCGAGCGGCGCTCGCTCACCGCGAGCGTGGTGGCCCAGGGCTCGGTGGAGTTCGACTCGCCGCAGAGCGTGACCCTGGCCGGGCCCGTCGGCTCCCCGGACTCCGGGTTCGGCGACGCGGGGGCCGGCGACAGCGTCGCCCAGCGGGTCACCAAGGCACCGGCGGCCGGGGCGGAGGTGAAGGAGGGCGATGTGCTGATGCAGGTGAGCGGGCGACCGGTCCTGGTGCTGCGGGGCACCGTGCCGATGTACCGGACGCTGGGACCCGGCGCCTCCGGGGACGACGTCGAGCAGCTCCAGCGGGCGCTGGCCCGGCTGGGCTTCAACCCCGGTTCGGCGAGCGGGACGTACGGGCAGTCGGACGCCGCGGCGGTGAGCCGCTGGTACGAGAGCAAGGGCTACCGTGCCATGGAGCCCACCGTCGCCGACAAGCAGCAGCTGGGGACGCTCGAAGCGGCGGTGACCACCGCGCAGCAGGCCCTCCTCGCGGCGCGGAGCCCGGGCGGCGGATCCGGGGGAGCCGGTGGTTCCGAGGAGCCCGGCGACGGCTCCGGGGAATCCGGCGGCTCCGAGGAACCCGGCGGCGGCTCCGGAGACGGGTCGGGCGCCGGCGGGGACGCCGCCGAGCTGGAACTCAAGTCGGCACAGCAGCAGTTGGACGCGGCCAACACCGCGCTCTCCGCCTTCCGGGCCGGTTACGGAACCAAGGTCCCCGCCGGTGAGGTGGTCTTCCTGCCGGAACTGCCGGCCCGGCTGGACAAGGTGTCCGTGAAGACGGGAGACACCCCCTCCGGACCGGTCGCCACGGTGACCGGCTCCAAGGTCGTGGTGCGGGCCGTGGTCCCGGCCGAGGAGGCCGAGTTGCTCCACAAGGGCATGCGGGCCCGGGTGGAGACCACCGACGGCACGACGGCGGACGGCGAGGTGGTGGCACTCGGCGGCGACGTGCCGAAGGACGACCCGGCCGACGCCGGCCAGCAGCAGGGGATCTCGGACGGCGGGAGCGACAACAGCTCGGCTCCCGTACCGGTGCAGATCTCCGTGCCTGCGGGGACGCTGGCGAAGAACGCCGCCGAATCCGCGAAGGTCACCATCGAGGTGGGCTCGTCGGAGGGCGAGGTGCTGACGGTGCCCCTCGCCGCGCTGCACACGTCCGCCGGCGGGAAGGCCCGGGTGCAGGTCGTGCGCGGCGGCGAGGCGGTGGACGTCGCCGTCGAGGCCGGGCTCTCCGCGGACGGTCGGGTGGAGGTCACCCCGTCGTCCGGTGCCGCCCTTAAGCCCGGCGACCAGGTGGTGGTCGGGCGATGAGCGGTCCGCCGACGACCGGTCCGCCGTCCCCCGTCGTGCCCGACGCGGACACGGTCATCCGACTGACCGGCGTGGGCCGGACCTTCGACTCCGAACCGCCGGTGCACGCCCTGCGCGAGGTGAACCTGACCGTCCGGCGCGGCGAGCACCTGTCGGTCGTCGGCCCGTCCGGTTCCGGCAAGTCGACGCTGCTCAACACCCTGGGGCTGCTGGACCGACCCACCTCGGGCACCTACTGGCTCGACGGGGTGGAGACCAACGCGCTCGGCGACCTGGAGCGCACCGCGTTGCGCGGCAGCCGGATCGGGTTCGTCTTCCAGTCCTTCCACCTGCTGCCGTACCGGACCGTGGAGGAGAACGTCATGCTGGCCGAGGCCTACCGCCGGCCGCGCCCCGGACGCGGCCGGGCCGGCCGCCGCACCAGGGCCGAGCGGGCACTGCGACGGGTGGGTCTGGCGCACCGGGCCGGTTTCCGGCCGGACCGGCTCTCCGGCGGTGAGAGACAGCGGGTGGCGATCGCCCGGGCGCTGATGAGCGAACCCGCCCTGCTGCTCTGCGACGAGCCCACCGGCAACCTCGACAGCGAGAACACCGAGTCGGTGCTGGACCTCTTCGGCCGGCTCGGCGAGCAGGGCATGACCCTGGTGGTGATCACGCACGAGGAGGCGGTCAGCGGGCGTGCCCACAGGCGGGTGAGGATCAGCGACGGACGGCTCACCGAGGAGCACCGATGAGGTCCCGGACACGCGCCCCGCGAGCCGCGGCTCCCGCGGGCACGGCACAGGACGCGGGCACGGCACAGGACGCGGGCACGGCACAGGACGCGGGAGGACCACGGGCCGCAGAGGCCGTCGAGCGCCCCTGGATGGACGTCAGGGACCTGTGGTCCGAAGCGCTGGCGGGAGTGCTCGCCCGCCCGATGCGCTCCGCCCTGACCACGCTGGGCACCGTCCTGGGCATCACCACCCTGGTCATCACCATCGGGATCTCGTCCACGGCGGGCAACCAGATCGTCGGCCGGTTCGACGCCCTGACCGCCACCTCGGTCACCGTGGGGGTGCCCTCCGTGGCCTCGGCCGGCTCCGGTCCGCTCGTGGACTGGTCGGGGGTCGACGCGGTGCGCCGGCTGGCCGGGGTCGAGTCGGTGGCGGCGATCGCCGCCTCCCAGGAGACCGCGGGCGTCGAGGTGCGCGCCAACGACGTGGTCGCTCCCGGCGAGGTCAGCGGTCAGACCATGGCGGTCGTCGCCGCGTCCCCCACGCTGCCGGCCGCGGTACGGGGCGGGATGACCGCCGGGCGCTTCCTCGACGACGGGGACATCGCCCGGCACGACCGGGTGGCGGTCCTCGGCGACCAGGCGGCGCGGCTCCTCGGCATCGGCTCGGTCGAGGACGCTCCCGCGGTCTTCCTGAAGGGCCGGGCGTACACGGTGATCGGGATACTCGGCGGAGTGGAGCGGGAACAGCAGCTCGCCACCGCGGTGATCCTGCCGCCCACGACGGCCGCGGACCGGATGGGGCTGGGGACCGTGACCCGGGTACTGATCAACACCGCGCTCGGCGCGGCCGGCCAGGTCGCCCGCCAGGCGCCGATCGCGCTGGCCCCCGGAGCCGAGGCTTCCCTGACCGTGACGGCACCGGCCGATCCGGTCAGGGCCCGCGAGGGAGTGCAGGGGGACGTCGACGGCCTGTTCCTGGTCCTCGGGCTGGTCTCGCTGGTGGTCGGGGCCATCGGTATCGCCAATGTGACGCTGGTGACGGTCATCGAGCGGATCGGGGAGATCGGACTGCGCCGCGCCCTCGGGGCCTCGCGGCGTCAGGTCGCCGGCCAGTTCCTGGTGGAGTCGACGACGATCGGACTCCTCGGCGGCGTCGTGGGCGCCGCCCTGGGCATGGTCGTCGTGGTGACCGTCTCCGCCGTCAAGGAGTGGACACCGGTCCTGGACGTCCGCCTCGCCCTCGGAGCCCCGGTCGCCGGAGCCCTGGTGGGGCTCCTGGCCGGCCTCTACCCGTCACTGCGGGCCTCCCGCATGGAACCGGTCGACGCCCTGCGCTCGTAGCCGTGCCCCGCGGGAAGGCCACACGCATCCGAGGTTCGGCGAGGAGCGAGCGCCCGGGCGCCGGCCCTGCGCGCCGTGGACGGCGCACAGAGACCCGGTGGCCGCTCCGACGACTTGTTCCTCAGCGCCGGCGACGCCCGCGAGACGCACCCCGGGTTCCCCGCCGGGCGGCGGCGACGGGCGGCGCCGTGAGTGACGTGCGCGGTCCGGCCGGGAGTCCCGGACGCCTCCCGGCGGGCCCTGTGGGTTCAGCCAGCGGACGTCTGCCCCCGGTGCGGCGTCCGGGACGACTGCGCGGCCTCGACGGCCTCCGCCTTGGCGTCGCTCACCGCGGCGGCGGCCTGCTTCTCGGCCTCGTGAGCGGCCGCGGCGGCGTCGAGCTCCGGAGGCCGGCCTTCGGCCGGGGTGGCGTCGGCGGTGGCCGCCTCCTCCGGTCGCGCGGTCCGGGGAGGACCCTCCGTCGGCTGATCACCGAAGGCTCGGGTGACGGTCCGGACCGCCTCGGTCAGCTCCCCCGGGATCACCCAGAACGTGTTGTTGTCGCTGCTCGCCAGGTGCGGGAGCGTCTCGAGGTACTTGTAGGCCAGGACCTTCGGATCGGCGTTGTTGCGATGGACGGCCTGGAAGACGAGCTCCACCGCCTTCGCCTCGCCGTCCGCACGCAGGATCATGGCCTGCTGCGTGCCCTGCGCCTCCAGGATGTCCTTCTGCTTCGTGCCTTCCGCGGTGAGGATCTTGGCCTGCCGTTCCCCTTCGGCGTGCAGGATGGCCGCGCGCTTGTCGCGCTCGGCCCGCATCTGCTTCTCCATCGCCTCCTTGATGGTGGCCGGTGGATCGATGGCCTTGATCTCGACGCGGTTGACCCGGATGCCCCACTTGCCGGTGGCGTCGTCGAGGACGGCGCGGAGCCGGGAGTTGATCTCCTCACGCGAGGTGAGGGTCTCCTCCAGGTCCATGCTGCCGATGACGTTCCGCAGCGTGGTCACGGTGAGCTGGTCGATCGCCTGCAGGTAGTCGGCGACCTCGTAGGCCGCCGACCGCGGGTCGGTGATCTGGTAGTACAGCACGGTGTCGATGTTCACCACGAGGTTGTCCTCGGTGATCACCGGTCTGGGGTCGGACGAGTAGACCTGCTCGCGCACGTCGAGTTTGGTGTTGACGCGGTCCGCCACCGGCAGGACCAGGTTCAGGCCGGGCTGCAGCGTCCGGCGGTACCGGCCGAACCGCTCGATGTTGTAGCGGCGCGCCTGCGGGACGATCCGCACGGCGGAGGCCATGAGGAAGACGACGACGATGACGGCCACGAGGGTGAGGACGACAACTGGATCCACAGTGCCTCCGTTGCTGTGTGTTCAGCCGTTCACGGAAGGAGTTCGCGGGGGTAGACGAGGGCCGTGGCGCCTTCGATCTCCATGACGTCCACCAGCGCGCCCACCGGGATCACGAGGCTTTCGTCGTAGGCGCGGGCGGACCACTCCTCGCCGGACAGTTTGACCAGGCCGCGGGTCGCGGTGACCTCCTGCACGACCTCGGCCCGCTTGCCGATCAGCGCGTCACTGCCTTCGTGCATGAGGGGCTGCTGTGCCATGTGGCGCAGCGCGACGGGACGGACGAGGAGGAGGCCCGCCGCCGCTGCCGCCGCCAGGGCCAGGAGCTGGCCGAGAAGGCCGACTCCCACCCCGGCGACCACGGCGGCGACCAACGCGGCGCCCGCCAGCAGCCCGAGGACGAGTGTCAGGGTGAAGAACTCGGCGACACCCAGTGCCGCGGCGGCGAGCAGCCATACGAACCACGGCATCGCGTCCGCCCTTCTTCAGGGGCCTTGTCCACCAAGCTACCGCCCGGACCGCCGGGCGGAACAGACACGGCACCTGTGGTTCCCGGCCGCCGGGCGCCCACCCGGCCCCGGTGAGGGGGCGGGGGCAGAGCCCGTGCACGATCACATCCGTACGCGGCGGGACCTGGCGGACGCCGGCCGGTGATCCGTACGGTCTCCCCGTCGCCCGGGCCCCCGGCCGGGGGGTCGGGATCGCCGAGCCGCGAGGGCCGGGGCGCGAGGTCTCACGCCGAAGGCCCCCGTCCCCCCTCGACCAGCTCCCACGCCCGGGCGAACAACTCCGGCAAGGTACGGGTCGGGAGGGGAAGCGGGTTCTCCAGCCGGCCGTTGTAGGAGCGCTTCACGCCGAGCAGTTCCGCCTTCCACGCCTCCATGGGCTGGTAGGGCTTGCCGGCGTGGATCCACTCGCCCGGCAGGAAGAGCCCGCGGCCCGCACGCGCGCGTCTGTCCTCGACGGCCAGGCCGTGCTCGGCCAGCACGGCGGCGGCCTTCTGGTGCCGGGCGGGCTTCCAGCCGTTCCACGTACGGATGTCGCGGTCGCTCGGCGCGTACAGGGTCAACAGTTGCAGGTAGAGCGCCGCCGCGTCCTCGTCGACGCCGAGTCCGCCGGCGGCCCGTCCCAGTACGTCGGGCGCGGAGAGCACCGGGTTCGTCTCGTACGTCCCCGGGGGCGGCGAGGAGTCCTCGATCCGTTCGACGATGCGTGCGCAGGCCGGTCCGCGCAGCCACTCGACCAGCTCGACGTCGGGGTCGTAGGGGGAGTCCGACCGTGCCTCCCGCAGCGTCCGGGAACGTTCGTCGTCGCCGTAGAACGCCGGGCGGAAGTACAGCTTGGGCCCGGACCGTATGCCTCTGCGGTCGACGACGCCGTCCACGACCACGGTCAGTCCGTCGTCGACGCTCGCGACGTCCAGCGGTTCCGGGCCGGCGTAGGGACGCGAGCCGAACCTGTCGTGCACATCGGCGACCCCGCGTCCCGTCGTGGGGTGGAGGTGGCCGGCGTCCAGCAGCAGGCCCGGGTGGTTCAGCCGCTCCCGCAGCGCCCGTACGAGGCCGGGTGCCCCGGCGCGGACCGGGTCACCGGCGGGAAGCTCCGCGTAGACCCGGAAGAGGTTCGGCACGACGACGTGCAGGGTGTCCTCGAAGTCGATGAGGTCCCAGCCCTCGGCGGCGGTCGGAAAGGGACGGAAGTCGCTGTTCCGGATCCAGGTGTCGAGGTTCGAGCCGATACCGCGTATCGAGGCGTGGTCGGTGAACACCGCGCAGAAGCGGCCCGCCGACAGCCGGGCCCGATCCACCTCGATGAACGTGTCGAAGGTGCGTTCCGGGACCACGGTCCGCCTGCCGTACCGCTCCCGCCAGGCGTGCGCGATCCGTTCCGCCACCGCGCGCATGCCCTGCGGCTCCCACAGCTCGGCGGGGTCCTCGGGCAGTACGTCCGCCAGCAGTTCGAGGCGGTCGAGCGGGCGCATCCGGCCGGGCTCGCGGACGCCGTCCTCGACCTCGGCCACCTTGAGCCGGTGGATCCTCCGCTCCCGGTCGTCGAGGTGCGGCAGATACCCCCCGGCGAGCATCCCCGCCAGGGCGAAGGACGCCGCCGCCCGGCCCATCCCCGTACCGTCCCGCAGCACGGCCACCGCGTCGAGGTCCCACGGCACCGGCCCGCGCTCCCGGACGAGGTCCACCAGCCGGCGCACCTGCCCCGCACCGCCCCATCCCCCGCGCGGGACGTCGGTCACCTCCTCGATCGTCCCCAGGCCCGGCGGATCCGCCTCCCCCGCCCGCAGGTCGACGAACTTCCGCAGCCCTCCGGCGGACCAGCCGACCGCGACAGCCGCCCCCCGCTCGTCCCGGACGGCCTCGGGGCCGCCCTCGGCCACCCGCACGAGCCCCGTGCGTATCCGGGTGCGGGAATCGGCGAAGGGGCTGTCCGCCCAGATCTCCAGCAGCGCGAGCAGCCGCCGGCGCCGCTCGTCGCGGGTGGGCTCCACGGCGGCGCGCAGCGCCACGGCACCGATCCGCCCGATGAACCGCGACCAGGATCCCTCCCCCGCCCTGCCCGGCCCCTCCCCCTGTCCCTCCCGCCCGGCCAGGTAGCGCCCCGTCCGCTCGATACCGGCCAGCGCCCCCTTGCCGCTCCAGTACCCCGAGCCGTCCACGAGACCGCCCAGCGCGGTCGCCACGCCGTGGTCGTCAAGGGCCGCCGTCCCGGCCCGCGCCGTCAGCAGCTCGCCCGCCGTCATCCCGTCTCCCCGTACCGCGCTCGAACGCTCCACGAAGAGATCATGACGTACGGGTCCGACAACGGAGCACGGCTCCCGACGGGCCGTCACCTCCCGGGCCGACAGCGCGATCCTCGTGGTGCGCAGGCACCAGGGCACGTGGGTGGCTGGTCCGGGTGCACCAGGACAGGACGGCGTCGGGGAACGATGCCCGGCGGAGCGCCGGAGGGGAGTGTGGGAGGCGCGTGCATCTCGCGCGTTCACCCTCACCCGACGACATGAAGGACGTCCATGTCCCGAACTGTGGTTTCCCCGGTCCGTATCGGGAGGCTGTCGATCGGCGCCCTCGGCTTCCTGGCGCTCGCCCTCGGCACCCTGCAGTCGGTGGTGGAGCCCGCGCTCCCGCTGCTGCAGGACGAGTTGGGGGTCGGTCCCGGCGAAGGGGCCCTGGTCGCCAACGCGTTACTCGTCACCGGCGCGGTCACCGCGCCCGTCGCGGGCAAACTCGGTGACCGGTACGGCGGGAAGCGGGTGCTGGTCCGGCTGGCGGCCCTGGTCTCGGCCGGTGGTCTGCTGGCCGGACTGGCGCCGAACCTGCCGGTGCTGCTGCTCGGTCAGGTGCTGCAGGGCGTCATGGTGGGCGCGCTGCCCCTCTCCTTCATCCTGGTGCGCAAACACCTCCCGGCAGGGGAGTCGCAGGTGGCGATCGGGGTGGTCGTCGCGCTGTTCACGGGCGGCGGCATGGTGGGGACGGCGGTCGCCGGGCCGATCGCGGAAGGGCTCTCCTGGCACTGGATGTTCGCGCTGCCGGCGATCGCGGTCGTCGCGGCGACGCTGGCCGTGACCCGGCTGATGCCGCACGATCCGCCGATCCGGCCGGACGACCGGATCGACTGGCCCGGCGTGGTCCTGCTGAGCGGCACGCTGCTCGCGTTCATGGTCGGGCTCGTGACGGTGACGGGCTCCGGCCTGCCGCCCCTCGCGGCCGGTGCCCTCGTGGTGGCCGTGGCCGCCCTCGCGACCGGGTGGGTCGTCGTGGAGCGCCGGTCGGCCGCGCCGATGGTCGATCTGCGCATGCTGGCGAAGCCCGCGATGCGGGACGCGTTCGTGCTCACCTTCGTCATCACCGCCAGTTTCGGGATGGTGGTCCTCCTGCTCCCGCAGCTGTTCGCGGTCCCGGCCGACGGGTACGGCTTCGGGGCCGGCACCACCGACATCGGGCTGTTCCTGCTGCCCGGCGCCGTCGCCGGGGCGGTGAGCGACTCGGTCGGCGGTCTCGCGGCACGGCGCTTCGGTCCGCGTGCCGTGGTCGTCGTGGGCACCGTCGTCACGGCGGCCACGTTGATCGCCCTGGCGTCGGTGCACACCGCCGCATGGCAGCTCGTCCTCGCGAAGGTGCTGACCGCGTTCGCCGCGGGCGTCGGCACCACGGCGTTGCTCGCCGGCACCGCCACCGCCGTCGAGGCCGAGGACACCGGCATCGCCACCAGCCTGCTCGTGGTGACCCGCGTGATCGGCATCGCCCTCGGCGCCCAGGCCGGCGCCGCGATCCTCGACGCCGGGACCGACCCGGTGACGGGCCTGACGGCCGAATCGGCCTTCGTCACCGGTTTCGCCGTCGCCGGCCTCGTCGCCGCACTGTCCCTGCCCGTCGTCCGCATCACGAAGAAAGAGGTCCAGGCATGACCAGGAAGCGCACGGTTCTGATCTCCGGGGCCGGTATCTCCGGGACCGCCCTGGCGTACTGGCTGCACCGGTACGGGTTCGCGGTCACCGTGGTGGAGAAGGCGGGCGCACCGCGCGACGGCGGCTACCCGATCGACGTCCGCGGGACCGCGATCGAGGTGGTCCGGCGGATGGGGATACTGCCGCGGCTGCGGGACGCGCACATCGACTCGCGTCGCGCCACGTTCCTGGACGCCGACGGCGGTGAGGTGGCCTCGGTCAAGGCGCACGCCGTCGCCGGCAGCGTCGAGGGGCAGGACCTGGAGGTGCGCCGCGGGGAGCTGACCGCGAGCCTCCACGCGCTGGTCCGCGACGACGTGGAGTTCCTCTTCGACGACTCCGTCGACACCCTCGACCAGTCCGGGCAAGGGGTCGACGTCACGTTCCGCGGTGGGCGACGGCGTACGTTCGACCTGGTGGTCGGCGCCGACGGCACGCACTCGCACACCCGGGAGCTCCTGTTCGGCCCCGAGGAGCGGTTCCACCGCCACCTCGGCTACTGCTTCGCCCTCTTCACCATGCCGAACACCCTCGGGCTCTCCCGCGAGATCGTGATGTGGAACACCCCGGGGAAGGCCGCGGCCCTCTACGCCGTCGGGGGCGCCGGCGACGCGCTGCACGCCTTCCTGAACTTCCACCGGCCGCAGCCGCCGTCGGACGTCCTCCGGAACCCCGACGCCCAGCGGGAGCTGGTCGCCAGGACCTTCGCGGGCGCGGGCTGGGAGGTCCCCGGCATGGTCGCCGCCCTGCGCGACGCGGACGACCTGTTCTTCGACACGGCCGGTCAGATCCGTATGCCCCACTGGTCCCAGGGCCGTGTCGCGCTCGTCGGCGACGCCGCGTACGCGCCCTCGTTCCTCACCGGACAGGGGTCGAGCCTCGCCCTGGTCGGTGCCTACATGCTCGCCCACGCCCTGGCCACGCACCGGGACCACACCGCGGCACTCGCCGCCCACGAACGCGGCCTCCGCGGATTCGTGGACCTGAACCAGGCACTGGTCGACAACGGCGCGGCCACGCTCTTCCCCACCACGGCGGGGTCCTTGGAGCGGCGCAACGCCATGCTGCGTGGCCTCGTCACCATGCCCTCCGCGCCGGTACGCCCCGCCCACTCGGCCCTCGCACTTCCGGAGGACTACGACAACCGGTCGGGGCCGGCGTGGGCCAGGCCCGTCCGGTAGGCGATGACGACGAGCTGGGCCCGGTCGCGGGCCTCCAGCTTCGTCATGGCGCGCTGCACGTGGGCGCGGACGGTGAAGGGGCTGAGGTGCATCCGCTCGGCGATCTCCTGGTTGGACAGGCCGGTCGCGACCAGGGCCACCATCTCGCGTTCGCGCGGGGTGAGCACGGCGAGCCGTTCGGCGTGGTGCGGCGGGACGGCGTCCGGTGTGGCCAGGAAACGGGCGACCAGGGAGCGGGTCGCGGCGGGGGACAGCAGGGTGTCGCCGTCGGCGATCGTCCGCACCGCGTCCGCCAGGTCCTCGGCCCCGATGCCCTTGCCGATGAAGCCGCCGGCCCCCGCGCGCAGCGCCTGGGCGACGTACTCGTCGGTCTCGTACGTGGTGAGGATCAGGACGCGGCTGGCACGCAGTTCCGGGTCCGCGCAGATCTCCGCCGTGGCGGTGAGACCGTCCACCTCGGGCATCCGGATGTCCATGAGCACCACGTCCGGGCGCAGCTCCCGGGTGAGCCGCACCGCCTCCCTGCCGTCGCCGGCCTCACCGACCACGGTGATGTCGTCGGCGCTGTCGAGCAGCATCCGGAAGGCCCCGCGCAGCAGGGCCTGGTCGTCGGCGAGCAGCACCCGGAGCGTCATGGCGCGTCCCCGGCCGTTCCGTCGCCCGTCCGTCCGTCGGCCATCCGGTCCTCCTCGGTGGTTGTCGCTCCGTCGGTCCCCCGCTCCGTTTCCCTGGCGGGCGGGAGGGGCAGCCGGGCGGAGACGAGGAAGCCGCCCTCCGGGCGCCGGCCCGCGGAGAGCCGTCCCCCTACCGCGGTGGCCCGTTCACGCATCCCGATCAGACCGTGACCGGGCGGACGGTCCGCCGTCGTGGCCGTACCCGGCCCCGTACGGGTGCCCCTGCCGTCGTCGGCGACGGTGACGGTCACGCGATCGCGGTTCCAGACGAGGCGCACCCGGGCACTGCCGGTACCGGCGTGCTTGGTCACGTTGGTCAGGGCCTCCTGGACGATGCGGTAGGCGGTGAGGTCCACTCCCGGCGGCAGCGGCCTGGCCGTGCCCTCCTGCCGCACCGACACCTCCAGGCCCGCGCGGCGGAAGGACTCCAGGAGCGTGGGGAGCCGGGCCAGTCCGGGCGCCGGTTCGGCGGGCGCGGCCGCGTCCCCGGACTGCCGCAGCAGACCGACCGTGGCCCGCAGCTCGTCGAGCGCGTGACCGGTGGTCTCGACGAGCTCCCTCAGACTCTTGCGGGTCTGCTCCGGGCGGGTGTCGAAGAGGTGGGCGGCGACCGTGGCCTGCGCGTTGGCCAGGGTGATCTGATGGGCCACCAGGTCGTGCAACTCCCGCGCTATGCGCACCCGTTCCTCGGACACCCGTCTGCGCGCCTCCCGGTCCCGGCTCTCCTCGGCCCGCCGGGCCCGCTCCTCCACGGCCTCCAGATAGGCCCGCCGGTTCCGCACCGAGTGACCCAGTACGCCTGCCACCAGCGGGACCGCCGCCATCACTCCCATCCTGCTCGCGTCCTTCCACGAGAAGCCCCCGGACAGAGGGGTGGTGGCGGCCAGCACCGCGGAAGCGAACAGCACCGCGCCCGCCGCGCGGCGTTCGGTGCGCGCGGCGAGCACGTAGGAGTAGGCGGTGATCACGGCGGGGGCCACGATGAGCGGGGTCAGCAGGAGACCCAGGGGCGGCACCAGCACACCGACCGCGGTCGTGGCCGCCAGCGCGGCCAGGGGCGCCCGGTGCCGTACCGGCAGCACGGCGCAGGACGCCACGGCGACGACGTAGGCGGCGGCGGACGGCGGTGCCAGCGTGTCGTCGACCTGCACCACGCCGCCGAGCAGACAGAGCACGAACGCCGTCGCCGCGATCGCGGCCTCCCGCGGCCACGTGGCACGTGGCCGCGGGAGGCCGTCACGTGTGTGTGTCATGGCCGGCGGCCGGCGGGGAGCGGCGGCACCACCGCGTCCGGCCGGGTCGCGGAGGCCGGGTCCCGCCTGCTCAGTGCCTCGCCCTCGATGTCCACATTCGGCAGCACGCGGTTCAGGATACGGGGCAGCCACCAGGCCCGGTGGCCGAGCAGCGCCAGGACCGCGGGGGCGATCGCCATCCGGACCACGAAGGCGTCGAAGGCGACGGCGGAGGCCAGGCCGAGGCCCATCGTCTGGATGGTCGGGCTGCTCATCCCGACGAATCCGGCGAACACGCTGATCATGATGATCGCCGCCGCGGCCACCACGCGTCCGCTGTGCCGGAACCCGTTGACGATCGCCTCGCCGGGGGACGCACCGTGGACGTGGGCCTCCCGCATCCGGGTGAGGAGGAAGACCTCGTAGTCCATGGCGAGGCCGAAGACGATGCCGATGACGAGGATCGGCATCAGCGACATGACCGGTCCGGTCTGCTCGATGCCGAGCAGGTCCGCCGCCCAGCCCCACTGGAAGACGGCGACGAGGACGCCGAAGGCGGCACCCACCGACAGCAGGAAGCCGAGCGCGGCCTTGACCGGGACCAGGACCGAGCGGAAGACCACCAGCAGCAGGAGCACCGCCAGGCCGATGACGATGGTCAGGTAGGGAAGGAGGGCGTCGGCCATGGCCTCGGAGATGTCGATGTTCAGCGCGGTCCTGCCGGTCACGAAGACGCCGGCGCCCGTGTCGGCCCCGGCCTCCGAACCCGCATCCCGCAGCGCGTACACCAGGTCCTTGGTCTCGCCGCTGTTCGGCGCGGTCCCGGGTACGACGGTGAGGAGGGCCGTGTCCCCGGCCTTGCTGAGCACCGGGTCGCCGACCGACGCGATCCCGTCCACGTCCCGTACGGTCCTGACGACCAGGTCCGTGGCGGCGCGGGGGTCCACGGACTTCGCGGTGTCCACGACCACGGTCAGCGGGCCGTTGAAGCCGGGACCGAAGCCCTCCGACAGCAGGTCGTAGGCGCGCCGCTGGGTGGTCTGCACCGACTTGGACTCGTCCCCGGGCAGCCCGAGTTCGAGGCTCAGCACCGGTGCGGCGACGGCGCCGAGACCGAGTACGGCGGTCACCAGCACGGCGACCGGCCGGCGCAGCACGAACCGCGCCCAGCGGATGGCGAGCCCGGGCCGGCCGGCCGTGGCGGGCACCGCGTGCGGGCGGACGCCGGCCGTACGGCCGGCCTTGCGGAAGGCGCGGGGCAGTACCCGCCGGCCGAAGAAGCCGAACAGCGCGGGGGTGAGGGTCAGCGCGACGAGTACGGCGAGGGCCACGGCGCCCGCACCGCCCAGGCCCATCCTGGTGAGTTCGGGGATGCCGACGACTCCCAGCCCGGCCAGGGCGATGAGGACGGTCGCGCCGGCGAAGACGACGGCGGACCCGGCCGTGCCCACCGCCCGGCCGGCGGCCTCCTCCGGCACACTGCCCCGGGCGCGCTCGTCGTGGAAGCGGGAGGTGATGAAGAGCGCGTAGTCGATGCCGACCGCCAGCCCCAGCATCAGCGCCAGGATGGCGACGGTGGACGTCAGGCCCAGCGGTACGGCCAGCGCGGTGACCAGGCCGAAGGCGATGGCCACGCCCAGGAGGGCGGTCAGCAGCGACAGTCCGGCCGCGGCCAGCGACCCGAGGGTGAGGACCAGCACCACCGCCGCCACCAGCACTCCGACGATCTCCGTCGTACCGCCCGGTTCCTCCTCCGCCTCCAGGGCCGAGCCGCCGATCTCCACGGTCAGCCCCGCGTCCCGGCCCCGGTCCGCGGCGTCCTCCAGGGCGCTCTTCGTGGCCTCGGTCAGGTCGAGAGCGCCCACGGTGTAGGTGATCGTGGAGTAGGCGATGGTGCCGTCCTCGCTGACGGCGCCGGTCTCGTAGGGATCGGCGGCCGACGCGACCTGGCCGCCCCCGTCCAGCGAACCGAGCGTGTCCTCGACGGCCGCCCTGTTCTCCGTGGCCGTCACCCGCTGCCCTTCGGGGGCCCGGAACACCAGGCGGGCCTCGGCGCCCTGGGCGTTGCTCTGCGGGAAGCGCTCGTCCAGCAGGTCGAACGCCTTCTGCGACTCGGTGCCGGGCATGGAGAGCTCCTCTTCCTCCCCGGCCGGCGCCACGGCCGCGGCGACCACGGCCAGCAGCAGGACGCCCAGCCACACACCGCCCACGAGCCGGCGCCGCCGGAAGGCCCACCGTCCGATCCGGTACAGATACGTCGCCACTTGCCGATCACTCCAGACACCGCTGAGGGAGGGGAACGCGCGGGATCCGCGCGCCTCCCACACTTCCCTCCGGCGCCCCCGGCGGGCATCGTCCTCCGCCGCCGTCCTCCCCTGGTGCGCCCGGACCAGCCGCCCCGTGTCCTGGTGCGTACGCACTACGGGCCGACGCGGACTCCACCGCCGTACCGCGTCATGTCCGGCCGCCGCCCGTCGAGTTGTCCGCGAACTCCCCCGGCATTGTCCGTGATCGGTAACGGACGCATCCCGAGGGCACCGGACTCCGTCATGTCAGGTGGGCCCGGGGTGAGCGGGGCCGACGGGCAACTACGCGAGGGCGGGACGGACATGGCACGGCACGGTGGCGGGCGGGGCTGGTACGGCAAGCTGGTCGGGGCGGCGCTCGGGGTGACGGTGCTCGCCGTCGGCGCCTCGGTGTGGACCGCGCAGGCCGACCCCGTGGGCGGTTCGTCGCCGAAGGCGACCGCGTCCGCCACGCCGGGCGGTGACGCCAAGCCGGTCGACGTGAGCATCGCGCACGCCTCGGACGCGGGGGCCCGCGGCGTCAACATCACCATCGACGACGGCCCCGACCCCGCCTGGACCCCCGAAGTCCTCGACATCCTGCGGGAGTACGGGGTGAAGGCCACGTTCTGCGTGACGGGGATCCAGGCCCAGGCCCACCCGGACCTCGTGAAGGAGGTCGTCGCGGCCGGGCACCGGCTGTGCAACCACACGGTGTCGCACGACACCACCATGGACAAGAAGTCCGAGGCCTACCAGTCGAAGGAGATCCTCGACGCCGAGGACATGATCGTCAAGGCGTCCGGGGGCGTACGGTCGATGTACTACCGCGCCCCCGGCGGGGCCTTCACCCCCTACAGCCGCGAACTGGCCGCCTCCAAGGGAATGCGTCCGCTGGGCTGGAACGTGGACACCAAGGACTTCGAGCAGCCGGGCGCCGACGCCATCGTCGCCACCGTCCAGCGGGAGATCTCCAACGGGCCGACCGTCCTCTTCCACGACGCGGGCGGCGACCGCGCCCAGACCGTCGACGCCCTGCGTCGCGTCCTGCCCTGGCTCAAGGAGCAGGGCTACACCTTCGGCTTCCCGGTGCGCTGAGCCCGCGGTCCCTCCGCGACCACCACGTCACGGAGGGACCGGCGTTCACCCGGGGCCGTCAGGGACGCTCGACGGTGCTGAAGGGGTCCACCGGAAGTGCGCGCCGGAGCAGCCCCGGGACGCGTTCGTCCCCGGCGGGAACGCCGGGTGCTCTTCGCAGGAGTCCCGGCAGGCGTCCGGAGCCGCCGCCCGCGCCGCCGGGGACCGGGCCGGGCTAGGATCCGGAGCATGGCCCTGACCGTGCAGGACGTGGACCGGTTCGAGGCTTCCAGGCCCCGTCTGGAGGCCATCGGCTACCGCCTCCTCGGCTCCGCGAGCGAGGCCGAGGACGCCGTGCAGGAGACGTTCCTGCGCTGGCAGGCCGCCGACACCGGCCGCATCGAGGTCCCCGAGGCCTGGCTGACCAAGGTGCTCACCAACCTGTGCCTCAACCAGCTCACCTCGGCCCGCGCCCGGCGCGAGACCTACGTGGGCGAGTGGCTCCCCGAGCCGCTGCTCGCCGGCGACCGGATGCTCGGCCCCGCCGACACCGCCGAACAGCGCGAGTCGGTCTCGTACGCCGTCCTCGTGCTGCTGGAACGTCTCTCCCCCAACGAGCGGGCGGTGTACGTGCTGCGGGAGGCCTTCGACTACCCGCACCGGGAGATCGCCGAGATCCTCGACCTCACCGAGGCCGCCAGCCAGCAGATCTTCCACCGGGCCAGGAAGCACGTCGCGGACGGCAAGGCCCGTACCGAGATCGACGAGGCCGCCGCCCGGCGGGTCGTCGACGAGTTCCTCGCCGCCGCCACCAGCGGCCGGACCGAGCCGCTCGTGCGGCTGCTCACCCAGGACGCCGTCGCGGTCGGCGACGGCGGCGGGAAGGTCCCGGCCCGCGCCAAGGCGTTCGAGGGCGCGCTCGCGGTCGCGACGTTCATGCGGGGCCTGTTCAAGCCGGGCAAGGCCAAGCGCGCCATCGTGGGCGGCTCGCCCGGCGTCCACGCCACGACCGCCAACGGCGACCCCGCCCTGGTGGCGGTCCTCGACGGCCGGATCGTCGGCATCATGTGCTTCGCGGTCACCCCCGAGGGCATCACCGCGATCCGCAGCCAGGTGAACCCCGACAAGCTGGAACGCGCGACCCGGCTCTGGGCTGCCGCCGACCACGGGGAACCCCTGCTCGTCGCCTTCTGAACACCGTGTGACACACGCCACACCCCGCTCCTGTCAGGAAACGGCGGGCCGCCCGGTTCAAGGGGCGACCCGCCGAAGAGCCGACGACAGGAGCAGGGAAATGCAGCACCGCATCATCGTCCTCGGAGCCGGATACGCCGGAGCCATCGCCGCCGGACGCCTGGCCAAGCGGCTGCGCCGCGAAGACGTCGCCATCACCCTCGTCAACGCCGAGCCCGACTTCGTCGAACGCGTCCGCATGCACCAGCTCGCCGTGGGCCAGGAGCTCAGGCCCCGCCCCTTCGGCGAGATGTTCGCGGGCACCGGCGTGGAACCGGTACTCGCGAAGGTGACGGGCGTGGACGCCGACCGCAGGACGGTCACCGTCACCGACGGCACCGGGGGGAGCGAGCAGCTGACGTACGACACCCTCGTGTACGCCCTCGGCAGCGGCTGGGACACCCACGGCGTCCCCGGTGTCGCCGAACACGCCCACGAGATCGCCAGTCGCCCCGGCGCCCTCCGGCTGCGCGAGCGCCTGGCCGGCCTGGACGCGGGGCGGCCCGTGGTCGTGGTCGGCGGCGGACTCACCGGCCTGGAGGCCGCGACCGAGATCGCCGAGTCCCGCCCGGACCTCGACGTCTCCCTCGCCGTCCGCGGCGACCTCGGCGACTGGCTCTCCGCCAAGGGCCGCCGGCACCTGCGCAAGGTCGTCGACGGGCTCGGCGTCACGGTGCACGAACGGACCTCCGTCACCGCCGTCGGGGCCGACCGCGTCACCACCGCCGACGGCCGCTCCCTCCCGGCCGCGGTCACCCTGTGGACCACCGGCTTCGCCGTCCACCCGCTCGCCAGGGCCACCACCCTGGAGACCACCGGAACCGGCCGGATCGTGGTCGACTCCACCATGCGCTCCCTCTCGCACCCGGAGGTGTACGCCATCGGCGACGCGGCGCTGGTCCAGGGGCCCGGTGACAAGCCGCTGCGGATGTCGTGCGCCTCGGGCGTCCCCACCGCCTGGCAGGCCGCCGACGCCATAGCGGCCCGCCTGACCGGCGGCAAGCTCCCGAACACGCCGCTGCGCTACTTCAACCAGTGCGTCTCGCTGGGCCGCAAGGAGGGCCTGATCCAGTACGTCACCGCCGACGACCGCTCCGTCGACGTGGCCCTGACCGGACGCCTCGCCGCCCTCTACAAGGAGCTGGTCTGCAAGGGCGCCGCCTGGAGCGTGGCCAACCCGACCCTCGGCGTTCCGAGCCGCCGCCGCGCCCTGGTCCACGCCCCGGCCGCCCCGGTCACCCCGCTCAGGCCGGCGGCCTGAACACGGCAGGGCTGGACGCGGCTGTACGTGAGGGAGCGTCCGGTGTTGTGTCATGGCGTGGACACAGCACTGGACGCACCGCGCACCCGCTCCTGCCTGCCCGGGGCGGTCTCCGCGCTCTTCGGAGCCGCCGTGGGCGGTGCCGCCTGGTCACTGGCCGTCTGGGCGCGCGCGTACTGCGACGCGGGCTTCGACGCCGGCGGACGGTTCGAACTCAACGTCCTGCTCCCTCTCGTCGTGGGAGCCGAAGCGGTCTTCGGGCTCGCGGCGTGGGCGGCCGGCCGGCGTCTGGCACCGCGCGTGCCGGCGACGGCGCTCCGGGTCCTCCTGCCGGCGCTGCTGGTGGTCGTCGTGACGGTCTGGCCGGCCTGGTGGTTCTTCGCGACGCGGGGGACCCTGGACGGCTACCCCGGCGACTCGGGTCTCTGCCCGGCGGGCAACGTCCCGCCCCGGTGGCCCGCCTGGATCCCCGCCTGACACGACGGGCTCCTCACGCTCCCCGGCCGCGCGGCGCGAGGTCGCGGCGCGCGGGAATGCGTGCTGTCCTGGAGACGGCGGCAGGAGTACACGCCCATGCGTCACAGCCGGACCTCCCCCCTCGCTCCCGCCCGGCCGGCCGCGCCGACCGGGGCGGGCGGGGGTCTGCTGCCGGTCCGGGAGCTCGCGGTCGCCTGGTTCCTGGTCGTCCTGATCGCGGTGCCCGCCTGGATTCTCACCGTCGGGCAGGCCCGGGACATGGGCGTCGGGCCCGGCACGATGGGGATGGCACTGCCGCTGTTCCTGCTGCTGTGGGTGACGATGACGGCGGCCATGATGCTGCCGTCCATGGCACCGGTGGCCCTCACCTGGGTGCGGGGGATCGGCCGGCGGTCCTCCGGCCGGGCGCGGGCCGCGCGCACCGCCGGGTTCGTGGGCGGGTACCTGCTGGTGTGGACCGCCTTCGGGGTCCTCGCCTACGCGGCCCTGGCCCTCACCGGCGACCTGGTGGACGACCGTCCGACGGCGGGACGCTGGATCGGCGCGGTGGCCTTCCTGCTCGCGGGCCTGTACCAGCTCGGCCCCCTCAAGAACGTCTGTCTGCGGCACTGCCGCGACCCCATGGGGCAGCTGGTGCGGTACGCCGCGTTCCGCCGGCCGGCCCGCGACCTGCGGGTGGGCGTCCACCACGGCGCCTACTGCGTCGGCTGCTGTGCGGGACTGATGGCCGTCCTGGTCCCGCTCGGCGTGATGAACGTGGCGGCGATGGCGGGACTGGCCGTGGTGGTCTTCGTGGAGAAGCTGTGGTCCCGCGGCCCGCTGCTCGCCCGGATCGTGGGTGTGGCGTTCCTCGTCCTGGCCGTACTCGCCCCGTTCCAGGACCGGCTGCTGCCCGGCCTGACGGGAACGGTGCCCCCGATGCCCGGAATGTGAGCGAGCCGCCCCGGTCCTTCACTCCGGTCCGCTCCAGTCGAACCGGAAGTGCTTGCTCGACTTCCCCGAGCGTTCCCAGGAGAAGCCGAAGGCGTCGGCGCGGTCGGTGGTGGCACGTCCCCAGGTGGCCACCTGGCCCGGCCCGACCTCGGCGCCGGGCGCGTTGTGCACCTGGACCCGTGCGCCGTCCGGCGTCGTCGGGCCGGTGAGCGCCTCTGCCGTGGCCGTGACCCGGCCGGGGATCTCCGCCCGCCACGTCGCGAGGTCCTCGTCGATCTCCACGTGGACGGGAGCGACGTCCATGCCGCGCATCTCGGGGTGGAACATCTCCCCGAACTGCGCGGGCCATCCGCCCGCCTCACCGCCGAAGACGGCCCCGAGCGCGGCGCGCTGCCGCTCGTCGGCCCGTTCGTCGAGGAAGACCGCGGCGTACGGGTCGGTGTGCGTGCCGGTCCAGGGGTTGCCGGTGAAGGAGCCGAGCATCAGGACGTTGAGGCCGTCGAGCCGCACGTCGCCGAAGCTGCCCTCCCGGATGTGCCAGACCAGCACGCCTTCGCAGTCGCCGTAGGTCGGGGGCTGGGCGAACGTACAGGGACACGGTATGGCGCACTTGCACACGTCGAACCAGTCGCCGGCCAGGTGCCAGCGCGTACCGGTGGTGACCTGCTCTGTCATCTCGCTTCCCTCCTGCCGGGCCCTCGGGGGCCCACTCGGAGTGGCGAGACCGCGTGTCCCGAGCCCGCACCCGGGATGACGAGGCGGCCTCCCTTCCAGCTTGCACCTCACCACCGGGCGGGGGAACCCCGTCCATGGCGGCGCCCGCGTACGGAACCCGTCCTCGCTCCGGAGCACCGTGCCCGCGAGGTCCTCCCGGCGGTGAGGCGGCGGTACGACGGTGAGGGCCCCGCCGGCGTGTGCCGGCAGGGCCCTGGTGTCTCCGTCGTCGCGGTTCTCCGCCCGTCCTCCTGTCGTCCTCCCGCGACAGCGGAGAGCGGACCGACAGGGGGCTCGCGGTTCCGGCGGCTCTAGGCGGCCGGGCCGGAGCCGGGGCGTCGCTGTGTCCTGCGGCGGCCCTCCTCACCGGCGGGGCGGCCCTGGCCGGCGGGACGGCCCTGGCCGGCGCGGCCCCGGCGGCCCCGGCGGCTGCGGGAGGGAGAGGGGGAGGACGCGGCGCGGGGGCTTTCCGCGGGCGGCGCGGCGATGACGACCGGGACGCCGGAAGGTTCCTGGGCGCCCGTGATGCGGCTCAGCTCGGCCTCGCCCGAACGTACCTGGGTGATCAGGGGGGTGATGCCCGCCGAGGCCATCAGCCGGCTCATGTCGCGGCGCTGACCGGGCGTCACCAGGGTGACGACGCTGCCGGACTCCCCGGCGCGGGCCGTACGGCCGCCGCGGTGCAGGTAGTCCTTGTGGTCACTGGGCGGGTCCACGTTGACGACCAGGTCGAGGTTGTCGACGTGGATTCCGCGCGCGGCGACGTTGGTCGCCACCAGCACCGTCACGTCCCCGCTCTTGAACTGGGCCAGGGTCCGCGTGCGCTGCGGCTGGGTCTTGCCGCCGTGCAGGGCCGCGGCACGGACACCGCTGCTCAGGAGGTGCTTGGTCAGCCGGTTCACCGCGTGCTTGGTGTCGAGGAACATGATCACTCGGCCGTCCCGCGCCGCGATCTCGGTGGTCGTCCGGTGCTTGTCCTCGTCGTGCACGTGGAGTATGTGGTGCTCCATCGTGGTGACGGCGCCCGCCGACGGGTCGACGGAGTGGACCACCGGGTCCGTCAGGTAGCGGCGGACCAGGCGGTCGACGTTGCGGTCCAGGGTGGCCGAGAAGAGCATCCGCTGCCCGTCGGGGCGCACCTGGTCGAGCAGGGCTGTGACCTGGGGCATGAAGCCCATGTCGGTCATCTGGTCGGCCTCGTCGAGGACCGTGATGCCGACGTCGTCCAGCACGCAGTCGCCCCGGTCGATCAGGTCCTTGAGCCGTCCGGGCGTCGCGACGACCACCTCGGCCCCGGTGCGCAGCGCACCGGCCTGCCGGCCGATGGACATCCCGCCGACGACGCTGACCGGCCGCAGGCCCACGGCGCGGGCGTACGGGGTGAGCGCGTCGGTGACCTGCTGGGCGAGCTCACGGGTGGGGACGAGGACGAGGGCGAGCGGTCGCCGCGGCTCGGCCCGCCGTCCCGCCGTACGGGCCAGTACGGCGAGGCCGAAGGCGAGGGTCTTGCCCGATCCCGTACGGCCCCGGCCGAGTACGTCACGGCCGGCCAGGGAGTTCGGCAGCGTCGCCGCCTGGATCGGGAACGGCGCGGTCACGCCTTCGCGGCCGAGCGTGTCCAGCAGCCGCGCGGGCATGTCGAGATCGGCGAACGACTCGACGGCGGGCAGCGCGGGCGTGATCGTCTCCGGCGGCGCGAACTCGCCCTGTACGGCCCGTGCGGCCGGCCGGTTCCCGGAACCCTTGGAACGGCGCGGACCGCCGGAACGAGGGGCGCCGGAACGAGGGGCGCCGGAGCGGGGCGCGCCGGAGCCTCCTCCGGAACGGTCATGGGTGCGGGACGTGCGGGCACGCTTCATGCGGAACCTTCCTTGATGGGGCGCGTACCAAGGAATTCCCGCAGCACATGGGCGGCGCAGAGAATCTCGAGACGAGCCGAAGTCGATGGGGCCGGGCCGACGGAGAGGCCGACGGAGAATACGTCACCGGCCGGTGACGTGGTGGAGCCGCCCCGTCACACGCCCGGAAACGCAGCGAGCCGGGGCCCGCACCCCAGAGGTGCGGGCCCCAGCTGCGAAGTACGCGTCGGCGCCGGTGTCAGGCGGGAACGATGTTCTCGGCCGTCGGGCCCTTCTGGCCCTGCGCGATGTCGAACGACACCTTCTGGCCTTCCTGCAGCTCGCGGAAGCCCTGGGCGACGATGTTCGAGTAGTGGGCGAAGACGTCGGGGCCGCCGCCGTCCTGCTCGATGAAGCCGAAGCCCTTTTCCGCGTTGAACCACTTCACGGTGCCGGTAGCCATGTCTTTTCTCCTTCGGAGGCGGTATCGGGAATTCACCCTGCGTGAATTCCGTGTCGCCGTGATGATCAACCCGTAGGAAATGAACCCGCTGGCAACCACACCTGCAACTGATACCGACACTAGCACGGTGCGATCGGCCCTGCGTGATCGCAAATTCCGTCCCGGGCGACGACCTGGGAATACGTGCCGTGCCCGGCGCTTATTCCCCCCGTCACGGACGCGAGGGTCACATCCCGGGTGCGCGCCGGCCGCGGTACGTCACTGCTCGGAGGCGTGGATCGTGGCGGTTTCGAGACCTTCGGAGGTGTGTGACGCTCCGTCAGACATGGGTAATCCTCGCTACCTCGGATCCGTGACCACTCAGGGGGACAGATGAACGACAACGGATACACGAGTTTGCCGGGATGGAGAGGCGGGGACGCCAACGCCGCGTATCTCGACAAGAATCTGCTGCACATACCGGTGGAGACCTCCCTCGACGACTCGGTCCACTGGCGGCAGCTGCTCCAGCTGTTCGTCTACGCCTTCCTCGCCTCGGTCCTGGCGTTCCTGCCCCTCTTCTTCTTCGGGCTGTTCCTCCTCGTCGCGGGCAGCGGCGAGGGATTCGCCGTCATGGCCACGCTGGCGTACATCGCCTCGGGCGCCGCCTTCTGGGTGACCCTGCTCGGGATGCGCCTGGTCGAACCGATCGCCGAATGGCGGGTCCTGCTGGCGGACCGGAGCGGATCCCTCGACTCGGCGTACGTCTCCATCGCGGGCACGCTCGCGCGTCGCCACATCCCCGTCGACCGCGCCGAACGGGTCATCGCGACCGGACTGGGCCGCGATCAGGTCCGCAGCCGCCTGGTGCTCTCGGAGGGCAAGTGCCAGGTCTACGTCTCGGTCTTCTCGTACGGTACGAGCCTCTACCTGGGGTGGCAGATGTGGCGCTCGCGTCGCGGGTACGCCCTGATCGGCGGGTTCGTGACCGATCTGATCGCGTCCGTCATGGGCCGTCTAAGCCCCGAGCGGATCATGCTGCGGACCGAGGGCGTGCGGGCCATGCGGGAGGCGGTGCACGCGGCGTGCCGGGAGGGGCTGGCCACGGCGGTGGACCAGGTCGTGGTACCCGTCGGCTACGCCTTCCCGCAGGGACTGCCGCCGGTGCAGGCCGACCCGGCGAGGTCCGCGCCGGCGCCGGGCCTCGACACCACGGGCACCTGGGGGCCCGCGGGCGGCGCCCCGGCGGGCAGTACGCAGCCCGGTACCTGAGGCGGACCAGCAGTCACCGAGGCAACGGGGCCCCGGGGAAGCCCGGGGATCAGGGAGGGAAACGCGGATGGCCGGAGCCGCTCCGGAGGGCGCGCGGGGCATTCTGCTGCGCGGCGCCCCCAGCGGGGAGCACTGGGCCCACGCCGCCTTCTCCCTGAGTCCCGCCCCGCTGCCCGGGGGCCTCTACCCGGAGTTCTCCGAAGCCCGGCGCAGGGCGGACCGGGTCGCCGCCGAGCGGACCTGGCTCGCGGCCCTCTGGACGGACCGCACCACCGCCCGCTGGGACCTGCGCTTCATCGGCGATCCGGCGAGCGGGCGGATCGACACCGTCGTCATCGCCCAGTGGTACGGCGCCGACGCGGCGGCCGCGGTCCGGGCCGCGCGGGACGGGCTTCCCGCTCTGGCGCGGTTCCCGGCGCACGTGACGGGGACCCGGATCGAGGACACCGCGGAGATCGAGCGTCTGCTCGCCCCGTTCGTACCGGGGCCGGGTGCGATCGCCGAGATCCGCAAACGCATCACCTGCCGGACCCTGACCCGGTTCTGGGGAGCGGAACGCATCGCGACCGCGGTCTCCCGGTTCGACGCCCACGACCCCTCCTGGGACCGGGTATGGGCCCAGCTGGCCGCGGAACCGCGGCGGACGGTGGTCAGCGTGTGTCTCGAACCGTGCTCCGCCCCCGCCGGACTCGCCGAGGGCCTGACGATGAGGGCGCAGGCGTTCGGGACGCTCGCGGTGCCGGGGCCGCCCGACCCCATATACGGGACCCCCGTACCGGGCGACCCCTTCGCCCGGGAGGCACACGCTCTGTACGAGGCGGCCGCACGGCGTTACACCGGGCGGCTGCACCGGGCGCGCATCTCGGTCGCCGCCGAGGGGGACGCGCCGGTGTCCGATGTCCTGACCGGCCTCATCGGCCACACCCTGGCGCCGACGAGCTCCGGGGCGGTCGTCGTCCGCCCGCAGGACCGGGAGGATCACCGAGTGGCCTGCGGCAACCTGCTGGGCGTCAACCGGGACTGGCAGCGTGAGGCCTACTGGCAGGAGGTCCCCGCGTTCCTGCGGGCCGCACCCGGGGGACAGCTGTGGCTGAGCGATCCGGGCACGGTGGCGGCCCTCGCCGACCTCGTGGACGCCGACGAGGCGGCCGCCGTCCTCCGCCTGCCCCACGAGGAGCCCGGTGAGCCCGGACTCTTCGCGCTGAGACGGCGGGCGCCGGACACCGCCCGCCACGGAGCACCCGCCATCGGTGGTGGCGGTGGCGACGACACCGGCTGGACCGACTTCGGCACCGGTGACTGACCGCCGTGCTCCGGTCCCCCTGCCATCCTGAGCGGCCGTCGGAACGACACGACCACCTGACGCAACCGGCCGTCCGACACGACCGACCACCCGACACGACCGGCTGACATGACCGGCCGTCCGACACGACCGGCTGACATGACCAGCCGACCGACACGACCGGCTGACATGACCAGCCGACCGACACGACCGGCTGACATGACCAGCCGACCGACAC
>NZ_JBHWHX010000002.1:146685-303233 GCF_042732315.1 Streptomyces sp. NPDC059787 | reverse complement strand
CGACCGACTGACATGACCAGCCGACCGACACGACCGACTGACATGACCAGCCGACCGACACGACCGACTGACATGACCAGCCGACCGACACGACCGACTGACATGACCAGCCGACCGACACGACCGGCCGCCCACCCGGCCGACGCGACCGACCGACGAACAGGAGCCACTGGACATGCCCGACACACCCGCGTCCCAGGCGCCGGAGAACGCTCTGACGTTCACCTTTCCGGGGTCGCAGGACCAAGTGGACACCCTGAACCGGGACCTGGCGGAATGGATCAACGCCACGGACCAGCTGGGCGGCACCGCGGGTCTGCGCACCGCGCCGCCCGCCCCCGGCGAACAGGGCGACGTCGCCGTCGCCGTGGACATCGTCAACGCCTCCGCGGCGGTGATCGCCGCGGCCACCAACGCGTTCTTCCTCTGGCTTCAGCAACGGCGGCCGACCTACCGGCGGATCGAGTTCGAGGTCGTACGGCCCGACGGCACCCGGGTCAGTGGCGCGGTCGACGACGAGGACCAACTGCCCGCGGTCATGGCCCGACTGTCCGGTTTCGTCGCCGCACCGCCCGGAGCGGATGAATGACCTGGGCCACGTGGCGTCCCGCCCCTGACGCCGCGTGCGCGCTGCTCGTCGGCACGGGGCGGCACGTCCGACCCGGTTCCCTGCCCCCCATCCCCCAGGCCGTGACCGCGGCCCGGGCGCTCGGGGCCGCCCTCAGCGGCGACCGGGGGGTGTTCGACGCACGGCGGACCACGGTGGTCCCGGATCCCGCCGACACCCGCCAGGTACTGGACCCCCTGCGCCGTATGGCCCGGGAACCGGGCCTCGACCTGCTGCTCTTCTTCTACTGCGGCCACGGGCTGCTCGGCCGGGACGACCGTCTCTGCCTGGCGCTCACCCCCTCCGCCCAGTCCGGCGGCGGGGGCGATCCGAACCCGTCCCTGCCGTTCGCCGAAGTCGCCGGTCTGATGCGGGAGTCGCCGGCGAGGCACAAGGTCGCGATCCTCGACTGCTGCTTCTCCGGCCGCGCCCTCGGTCCGGACGGCCACGGCATCCACCTGCTCACCGCGTGCGGCCGTACCCAGAAGGCGCTGTTCCCGCCCGAGGGAACACTCACCGGCTTCACCGGGGAACTGCTCCGGATCCTCGACGAGGGCGTCCCCGACGGGCCCCGCCACCTCGGCCTCTCCGACCTCCACGACCGGCTGGCCGTGGTCCTGCCGACCACCCCCGCACCGCGGACCGGTCTCTTCCCCACCGGATACCCCGCGCCCCACCAGCAGACCGTCGACGGCTCGGGCCACATCGCGCTGGCGGCCAACCCGGCCCACGGCACCCGGCGGACACCGGCGGGACTGCGTGCCCGGGGCGCCTTCGCCCAGCGGCTCAAGAAACTCACCGAGCCGTCACCCGACACCCCCGTGCCCGACCCGGCGAGGCTGCCGCAACTGGTCCACGTCCTGGCCGACCTGGCCCGGGAGTCGGCCGAACTCCTCGGCCCGCTCGATGACTTCACCGTCGACGCCCGCCGCAACCACGCCGCCATGACCGGTGCCGCCGGATCCCCCGAGCAGGCCGCGGCCCTGCTGTCCGCCCTGGTCGACGCCCTCCGCGCGCAGTCGCCCGGACACCGGGCCCTTCCCGGAACGGAACGCGCCCTGGCCCACTGGAGCCGGGAACACGACCTCGCCCGCCCCACGCACCGCGCCTGACGACGATTCACAGGTCTCGAAAGAGCAAAGAGGGTTCCCTTTCGGCCAAACCTCGTTGAATCTTAAAACTCCTCATGCGAGGAGAAGTCGTGAAGATCCTTGTGTGCGCCTGGCGTACCGCTCGCCCTCCGCGGCCCGCGCGGTACCCGACGTCACACACGATGTGAAGTTTCCGCATCGAATGTGAAGAAGTCGTGTTCGATGCCTTAGATTCCTTTCAGCCACGCGCCGTTCCCGGCGCATGTTGGCTCGTTCCGGTCGCTTACTGGGTGGGGGCCCTCTCTGATGTCGAGTTCCTTCGACGCGTTCTGGTCATGGCTGGTGCAAGCCGTCGGTGAGACGTCCTGGCGGGACGTCATGCCGCTGGGCATCGCCGGCGTCTTCGTGTGGGGACTGTGGCTGTACCGGGCGGTGCTGTCCCGGTTCGCCAGGCCCGTGGTGAACGACTACCGCACCACCACCTCGGTCGTGGTGCCCGCCTACCGGGAGGACCCGGACATCCTCCTGGACTGCCTGGAGACCTGGCTGGCGCAGGACCCCACGGAGGTGATCATCGTCCCGGACGTGGAGGACCACGAGGTCGTCCGCCGGCTCTCGCTGGTGACCGACCCGCGGGTGCGGGTACTCGCCTTCGAGCACCGCGGCAAGCGCTCGGCGCTGGGCGTGGGCATCCGGGCGGCGACCGGTGAAGTGGTCGTCCTGGTCGACTCCGACACCCGCTGGGAGGAAGGGCTGCTCGACGCGGTGCAGATGCCCTTCGCCGACCCCACGGTCGGCGGCGTCGGCACCCAGCAGAACGTCTACCAGCGCCGCTCCAGCGTCTGGCGGCGCATAGCGGACTGGCTGGTCAACCTCCGCTACTACGACTACGTTCCGGCCATGGGCCGCGCCGGCGCCGTCGCCTGCCTCTCCGGCCGTACGGCGGCCTACCGGCGGGCGGCGATCATCCCCGTGCTGACCAACCTCGAGGACGAGTTCTTCCTCGGCCGCCGGTGCGTCGCGGGCGACGACGGCCGGCTGACCTGGCTGGTGCTGGCCTCCGGCTACAAGACGGTCCACCAGTCCTCCGCCCGCGCACTGTCGATGTTCCCCTCCTCCTTCCGTGCCTTCGTCAAGCAGCGCGTGCGCTGGAGCCGCAACTCCTACCGCTGCTACCTGACCGCCCTGTACAAGGGCTGGCTGTGGCGCGCGCCGCTGGTCACCAAGATCACCGTGCTGCAGATCCTGCTCACCCCCGTCACGATGGGCATGGCCCTCGGCTACCTCCTGCTCAGCCGCCTCGAACTGACGGGGCGGGGGATCGCGCTGGTGCTGATCTGGCTGCTCCTCGGACGGGGCGTACGCGGCTACTCGCACCTGCGCAGGCACCCGCAGGAGGTGCTCCTGCTGCCGCTGCTCGCGGTCGTGGTCGTCATGATCTCGCTCCCGATCAAGCTGTACGCCTTCCTCACCATGAACAAGCAGGGCTGGCTCACCCGCAGCAGCGACACCATCGGCGGCGAGGGCCAGAACTCCGCGTCGCTCGGCGGCACGACGCCGGCTGCGACGCCGGTCACGGCACCGGCTGCGACGCCGGTCACCGCTGCGGCCGCGGAGCCGGCCACGACGCCGGCTGCGGCCACCACGTCGGCCAAGGCCACGTCCGGTCTGGGGGCTTTCCCGTCATGAACCACATGAACCACAAGAACCGCATGAGTCACATGAACCTCATGAACCACCCGCACCGCACCCGCCACCTCGGCCCGGCTGCCCTGCGCACCGCCGCCGTCGCCCTGCCCATGGCGGCCGTGCTCCTGCTCACCCCGGCCGCCCCCGCCTCGGCCGCCGGCGAGGACGCCCCGGCCGGGACGCAGTTCACCGCCGAGGAGTCCGAGACCCAGGCGGCACTGGTCACCGCCGAGGACCACCGGCTCGACCAGGTCCGCGCGGTGTCCGCGGTCGCTCCGCTGAAGGACCAGCGGTACACGAAGCCGTACCGGACCGAGACCACCGGCGGCTACACCCTCGTACTGACCCGGCGCAGCAAGCCGTACACCGTCGCCGATCTCCTGGAGCTCGCGCCGCAGACCTTCGTACGGAAATCCGACGGATCGTATCTGCTGACGGAGAACATCTACCTGAACTCCGGGGCCAAGCTGCGGCTGGCCAACCCCGGCGGGCTGAACCTGCGCCTGGCCAGCAACCGTCAGGGCTTCGTCTCCATCGTCTCCTTCGGCGGCCGGATCACGATCGACGGCGCCGCGCAGGCACACGTCAGGATCAGCAGCTGGGACCCCCGGAAGAACGAGCCGGACACCGACGTCCGGGACGGGCGCGCGTACATCCGCGCCATCGGCGGCCAGTTCTCCATGAGGTACGCCGACGTCTCCGACCTGGGCTTCTGGAGCGGGCGCACCGGCGGGCTCAGCCTCACCGGGACCGACCGGCCCAACACCGGCAGCCTGAGCGGCCCGGACGCCCTCACCGACGAGGACGACGGCCGGCTCAGCAGCAGCGGCGTACTGACCGGCCCGTCGGGTGAGCTGACCACCCCGGACAGCCGCTTCACCACCCCCCAGCTGTCCTACGTGTCGGCGGACATCAGCCACTCCACCGTCTCCGGCAACGTGTACGGGCTGTTCGCCTCCGGGGCCACCGGGGTCACCGTCGAGTCCACCACCATCGAGAAGAGCCGGCAGGACGGCCTCGTACTGCACCGCTTCGTGGTCAACGCGATCGTGGAGAACACGACGGCGCGGGACAACGGCGGCGACGGCTTCGTGATGGCACGTGCCACCCAGCAGGTCCGGGTGACCGGTTCCAAGTCGCTGGGCAACGGCGGCAACGGCTTCACCGTCAGCGGCCAGCCGCTGGCCCACGGCCCCTCCGCCTCCGGCCAGTCCGTCAGCAGCTACGGCTCCAACTCCGTCTCCAGCAGCACCGCCGAGGACAACGGCCACTACGGCATCGAGGTCGTCGGCGGCACGGACGTCGGCGTGCAGGACAACACCGTGACCGGCGGCGACATGGGCATCGTGGTCCGCAAGGACGCCGACAAGGTCGCCGTCACCGGCAACCGTCTGATCGGCCAGTCCCGGCAGGGCATCTCGGTGCGCGACGGCGTGACGGGCGCCAAGGTCACCGGCAACATCGTCGAGCGGGCCGACACCGCCGTCTACGTCCGCGACTCGGTCGCCGAGGTGCGGGGCAACACCGTCGAGGAGGCCGGCAACCACGGCATCTCCATGGTCGGCGGCATCGGCGGCTCCACGGTCTCGTACAACGTCATCGCCGGTGTCGGCCCCAGCGCCGTCGACACCACCCGGGCCCACGGCGACCTCACCGTCAAGGAGAACCAGACCTTCGCCTGGTACGACACCAGCTCGTTCTGGGTGAAGTTCCGGCACTACGCCAGCCCGATGACCCTGCTGTGGGCGGGCATCCTGCTGCTCATCCTGTTCGCCGCGGCCCTGGGCCGGCGCGGACGCCGCAGGCACGGCACGCCCGGCACCCACCCGTACCTGGACAAGGCACCGCTGCCCCAACACAATCTGCGCGAGATCGCCCCGGCGAAGGCGGAAGCGGAGAAGGAGCGGGTTCCGGTGATGGCCGAGTGAACGCGGGAAACCGTGCGGTGTGGCTCGCGGGAGCGGCCCTCGCGGTCGCGGTCGTGGCCCTGGTCGTGGCCCTGACCGCCGCCGGCGGCGGGGACTCCTCGCCCGCGGCGGCCGGACCGGCGAGCACGGCCCCGGCCCCGGCTCCGGCCGCCCGGAGCAGCGCCGCCGAGGAACCGTCCGCGCTCGCCACGGGGCCGATCCCCACCGGGGAGGACCCGGCCGGCACGCCGCGGGCCACCGCCACCGGCTCGGCCGGGGTGTCCGCCGACGCGGTCACCTGCCCCGCGGCCACCGTCGAGGTCACCGACGCCGCGTCGCTGGAGGACGCCCTCGACGAGGCCGTGCCCGGTGACGTCATCCACCTCGCCGACGGCAGCTACGAGGACAGGTTCACCGCCGAAACCGCGGGCACCGCCGACCGGCCGATCTGGGTCTGCGGCGGCCCCGGCGCGGTGATCGACGCCGGTGACGTCGAGGGCGGCTACGCCTTCCACCTCGACGGCGCCGACCACTGGCGGCTGGTCGGCTTCACCGTGCGCAACGGCCAGAAGGGCGTGATGGCGGACCGGGTCGAGCACGCCGTCATCCAGGGCCTGACCGTGGAGCGGATCGGTGACGAGGCCATCCACCTGCGCAACTTCAGCTCGGACAACGTCGTACGCGACAACACCATCCGCGACACCGGGCTGCGCAAGCCGAAGTTCGGCGAAGGCGTGTACATCGGCACCGCCGAGTCCAACTGGTGCACGGTCACCCGGTGCGAGCCGGACAACAGCGACCGCAACGTCGTGAGCGGCAACCACATCAGCGCCGTCACGGCCGAGGCCGTCGACATCAAGGAGGGCACCACCGGCGGCGTCCTCACCCGCAACACCTTCGACGGCTCCGCCCTGTCCGGTTCGCACAACGACTCGTGGGTCGACGTGAAGGGCAACGGCTGGACGATCTCCTTCAACACCGGCCGCCACAGCACCGAGGACGGGTTCCAGACACACGAGATCCTCGACGGCTGGGGCAAGGACAACACCTTCAAGGGCAACACCGCCCACGTGGACGGTCCCGGTTACGGGTTCCACTTCACGCCCGATGACAACGGCAACAAGCTGACCTGCGACAACAAGGCCACGGGTGCGGCAGAAGGCCTCGCGAACACGGACTGCGCCGGCTGACGCCCCCGCTCCTGCCCTTCCCCCCCCCTTCCGGTACCTCACGCGGCGGCCCGTCACACGGCGGGCCACCGCGGCGGCCCACCGCACCCGAAAACCCCGCCCCCGCTCAGCGCTCGGACACGCTTGGAGATGATCATGGACGCCACCACCCTCCCGGAGGACACCGCAGGATCGGGAGCCGGCGAGGCCGCCGAGGCCGCCCCCCGGCTCACCGTCATAGGCACCGGCTACCTCGGGGCCACCCACGCCATCTGCATGGCCGCCCTCGGCTTCGACGTCCTGGGCGTGGACGTGGACCCGGTCAAGATCGAACGGCTCGGCAGGGGCGAGGTCCCCTTCTTCGAGCCCGGCCTGCCCGAACTGCTGGTCAAGACCCTGGACTCGGGGCGGCTGCGGTTCACCACCTCCTTCGAGGAGGCCGCGGAGTTCGGTGACGTCCACTTCATCTGCGTGGGCACGCCCCAGCAGCAGGACTCCGACGCGGCCGACCTGCGCCACGTCGACGCGGCGGTCACCGAGCTCGGCCGGCACCTGCGCCGGCGCGCCCTGGTGGTCGGCAAGTCCACCGTGCCGGTGGGCACCGCGGCCCGGCTGACCGAGCTGGTCCGGAACCTGGCGCCGGCGGGCGACGAGGTGGAACTCGCCTGGAACCCGGAGTTCCTGCGCGAGGGCTACGCCGTGGACGACACCCTGCGCCCGGACCGGCTGGTCTTCGGCACCGCCTCCGCCTGGGCCGAGGAGCGGCTGCGCGCCGCCTTCGCCCCGGTCATCGGCCGGGGCACCCCGGTGGTCGTCACCGACCTGACCACGGCCGAACTGGTCAAGGTCGCCGCCAACTCCTTCCTGGCCACGAAGATCTCGTACATCAACGCCATGGCCGAGGTCTGCGAGGCCACCGGCGGCGACGTCACCGGCCTCGCCGAGGCCCTGGCGTACGACGACCGGATCGGCGGCCGCTTCCTCAAGCCCGGTCTCGGCTTCGGCGGCGGCTGCCTGCCCAAGGACATCCGGGCCTTCGCGCACCGGGCCGAGGAGCTGGGGGTCGGCCAGGCCGTCGGCTTCCTGCGCGAGGTGGACGACATCAACAAGCGCCGCCGCGCCCGTACCGTCGACCTCGTCCGCGAGCTCGCCGGCGGCGACCTCACCGGGGTCCGGGTGACCGCCCTCGGCGCGGCCTTCAAGCCCAACTCCGACGACATCCGCGACGCCCCGGCCCTCGACGTGGCGAGCACCCTGCACCGGCTCGGCGCCCAGGTCACCGTCGTCGACCCGGCCGCCGCCGAGAACGCCCGGCGCAGCCACCCGCAGCTCGACTACGGCACCGACGCGATCTCGGCCGCCGCCGGCGCCGACGTCGTCGTCCTGCTCACCGAGTGGAACGAGTTCCGCCAGATCGCCCCGGAGGCCATGGGCGCCGTGGTGAACCACCGCCGCATCGTCGACGGACGCCACGCCCTCGACTCCGCCCGGTGGCGCGCCGCCGGCTGGGAGTACCGCGCCCTCGGCCGCCCGTGACGAGAGGGTGCGTACCGCTTCGGCCCCCGGGCCGGAACCCGGCACGCCGGGAACCCGGAGGAGCCGCCCCGTTCCACCGGCTCACGCCCGGCCGGGCGGCCCGGGGCCGGTCCGTGCCCCGGGACGCCCGGGGGTGAGCGGCCACGAGCGGCTGCCGAGGGCGTCGTCACCGCGGTGACGACGGCCGCGGGCCGGCACCTCCTCGTGGCCTCGCCGCGGCGCGCGGGCGGTTCGGCGTGGTCCACGTGCGTGGTTCTCGTTCCGCCGACCCGGTGACCGGGTGCGGAAGAGGCATGGGTCCACGGTTTCCGGAAAGGCGGAACGAGTTACTCCCATGTAGTCGGCAGCGGGGAGCGGTCTCGTTCATGGCTCAGGAAGCGGGCCCGGCGACAGCAGAAGAATCCGGTACGGGGACGAAGGCGGCGGAGCCGCGCGGACGCCTCAGACCCGACGCGAGGGGCGGCCGGGGCTTTCCGTCCGCGGTGGCGCACAGCGGACGGGTGAGCGGCCTGGACGGGCTGCGGACGGTGGCGGTCGCACTGGTGCTCGTCTACCACGTGACCCCGGACGCACTGCCGGGCGGCTCGGTCGCCGTGGACCTCTTCTTCACCATCAGCGGTTTCGTCATCACCCGGCTGCTGCTCGCCGAGTACGCCCGCACCGGCGGCGTCGCCCTGCTCCCCTTCTACCGGCGGCGCTGGCTGCGGCTCGTCCCCGCGCTGCTGGCCCTGTGCGCGGTCTGCACGATCCTGTCGACGACCACCTCGCTGTGGGGTTTCGACCACTCCCCGGAGGCGGCGGGGCTGTCGGCGCTGTTCCTGGTCAACGTCGTACGGGCCATGGAGTCCGGACCGTACGGCGACATGATGGGGCCGCTCGCGCACACCTGGTCGCTGGGGGTGGAGGAGCAGTTCTATCTGTTCTGGCCGCTCGTGCTGCTGGTGCTGCTGCGGTACGCCCGCGCCCGCACGGTGCTGCTCTGCACGGCGGCCCTGTGCGCGCTGCCCGTGCTGTGGCGCTTCGCCCTGTGGCAGCCGGACGCGGTCCACCGCATCTACAACGGCACCGACACCCGCGCCGACCAGCTGCTGGCCGGCGCCCTCGTCGCCGTGGTCCTGGCACGGCTGCGCGCCGACGATCCCCGGCTGGCGGCCCTGCGCACCTGGGCGGGCCGGCTGGCCTGGCCGGCGCTGGGCCTGCTGGCGCTGGTGGCCTGGCGGATGCCGGTGACCGCCGGCGCGGGCTCCTGGACGGCCGTCTGGTACACCGTCGGGTTCCTGCTGGTGGCGGCCCTGTCCGCCACCTTGGTCACGGCCCTCGAACTGCGCCCCGCCCAGGGACTCTCCCGGCTGCTCTCACTCACGCCGCTGACCTGGGTGGGCCGCAACCTGAGCTACGGCATCTACCTGTGGCACTACCCCGTCGTACGCCTGCTGGCCTCCCTCGGCATGAAGGACGGACTCCTGCCGGCCACGGCCGTACTGACCGTCCTGCTGGCCCTGCTGTCGTACTACGCCATCGAGGCACCGGCCCTGCGCCGGGCCCGGCGCCCCGCACCGGCCCGGATCTGATCACCCGCCGCCGCCCTCGGCCGGGGCGCGGGCGTGGCCGAGGGCAGCGGCCGGCCTCGCGCCGGTGCCGTCGCTCCCACGACCGACGGTTCATGGATGTGAATCTGATTCAGTGTCAAAGCTCTTGACGTGCCCACGGCAGGCCCCTACGGTCCCGGAAAGCGCTTTCTCCGTTCATGCACTCGAACGCACCGAGGAACTCGTCCCACCAGCCGACCGAACCTGGAGACGAACGATGCACCTGAGACCCGCCCTCGCCTGCGCCGGCCTGCTGGCCGGTACGCTCGTCGCGTTGTCCGGCAACCCCGCGCAGGCCGCCACCGTACGGTACGAGGCCGAGGGGTCCTCGGCGGTCTGTACCGGCGCCGTCGAGACCGAATGGGCCGGATACTCCGGCAGCGGCTTCTGCAACGGCACCAACGGCACCGGCGGCTACGCCCAGTTCACCGTCAGCGCCTCCGCCGACGGCACGGCGACGGTCCAGGTGCGCTTCGCCAACGGCAGCGGCAGCGCACGCGTCGCGAACATCGTGGTGAACGGCAGCACGGTCGCGTCCGCCTCCTTCGAGGCCACCGGCGACTGGACGGGCTGGACGACGAAGACGCTCACCGTGCCGGTGCGGTCGGGCAGCAACACCGTCCGGTTCACGCCCACCTCGTCCGCCGGACTGCCCAACCTCGACTACATCGACGTGGAGACGAGCGGCGGCACGACCACCCCGCCGCCCGCCTCCGCGCTCTACGTCGCACCGGGCGGCAGCGCCGGCGCGTCCGGCACCCAGTCCGACCCGACCACGCTCACCTCCGCGATCGACCGCATCACCCCCGGCGGCACGATCTACCTGCGCGGCGGCACGTACAACCACTCCCAGACCGTCACCATCCCGGCCGGCAACAACGGCACCTCGGGCGACCGTACGGAGCTGGCCGCCTATCCGGGGGAGACGCCCGTACTGAACTTCTCGGCGCAGAGCGAGAGTTCGTCGAACCGCGGGCTCGCCGTGAACGGGTCGTACTGGCACGTCAAGGGGATCGTCGTCGAACGCGCCGGGGACAACGGCATCTTCGTCGGCGGCAGCAACAACGTCTTCGAGCGCACCGTGACCCGGTACAACCGCGACACCGGCCTGCAGCTCTCCCGGATGGCCTCCGACACGCCGAGCAGCCAGTGGCCGTCCAACAACCTGATCCTGAGCGCCGAGTCGCACGACAACGCCGACTCCGACGGCGAGGACGCCGACGGCTTCGCCGCCAAGCTCACCTCAGGACCCGGCAACGTCTTCCGCTACGCCGTCTCCCACAACAACATCGACGACGGCTGGGACCTCTACACCAAGGACGACACCGGCGCGATCGGCGCCGTCACCATCGAGGACTCCCTCGCCTACGAGAACGGCACCCTCTCCAACGGCGGGCAGGCCGGCAACGGCGACCGCAACGGCTACAAGCTCGGCGGCGAGGACATCGCCGTCAACCACGTCGTCCGGCGCAGCATCGCCTACGACAACGGCAAGCACGGGTTCACCTACAACAGCAACCCGGGCTCGATGACCGTGTCGAACAACCTCAGCGTCGACAACGCCGAGCGCAACTTCAACTTCGACGACGGCAGTTCGGTGTTCCGCAACAACACCTCGTGCCGCAGCGGCAGCGGGACGAACGACCGGATCATCGGCAACTCCGACAGCTCGAACCAGTTCTGGTCCGGCTCCAACGGCTCCCGGTGCGCGACCTACTCCGGCGCGCTGGGCTGGTCCTTCGCCTCCGACGGGCGGCTGGTCGTCACCCTCGGCGGGCGGGTCGTGACGCTGTAGGGACCGTGACGCGGTGGCCGGCCCCGGTGGGAACCGGGGCCGGCCGTTTCCCCTTCCCACGGCTCCCTACGACGTCAGGCCGATCTCCGCGCAGTCCGCCGCGTACGCCTCGGTGCAGATGTCCCCGACGGTGTAGACGCCGTCCTGGACCACCGTGGCCTCGATGTTCTCCCTCGTGAGGGCGACCACCGGGACCAGCATCGCCGGGATGTCCTTGCGCGTCGGGCTGTCGACCACGTCACGCGCCAGCGCGTCGAACTGGATCGACCGCTCCTGCACCTTCGCCACCGCCATGTCCGCGGCCCCCGTCGCCTCCAGCAGGAACGACTTGTACACCGTCATGTACTGCTCGCCCGAGACGATCCGCCGCACCGCCGCCAGGTCGGCGTCCTGCCCGGTCACCGGCGGCAGGTCGGTGACACCCGCGTCCTGGAGCACCTCGATGACGGCACCGGCCATGCCGTCGTTCGCCGAGTAGACGGCGGCGATGTTCCCGGCGCCGACCTCCTTCACCGCCTCGCGCATGTGCTCCGCGGCGACCTCGGGCAGCCACTTCCTGGTGTCGTACGACTTGGCGATGTCCACCTTGCCGTTCAGTTCGCCGAGCGCGCCCTTGCGGAACAGTGCCGTGTTCGGGTCGGCGGGCGCGCCGTTCACCATGACGACCTTGCTGTCCTCGGCGTTCTCGCCGAGCGCGTTCACGAGGGCGCGGCCCTGCACCTGGCCGACGAGCTCGTTGTCGTGGGAGACGTACGCGTCGACCGGGCCCTCGGCGAGACGGTCGTAGGCGATGACGGGTATGCCCGCCGCCTTCGCCCTCTCCACGTCCGGCGCGACGGCCCCGGAGTCCACCGCGTTCACCACGATCACGTCGACCTCGTCGGCGACCATCTTCCGGAACTGCTCGCTCTGCCTGTCCTTGCTGCCCTCGGCGTTGGCGTAGACGACCTCGCCCTGCTTGTTGGTGAGGGACGAGACGCGGTCCTCGATGAGGGGGCGGTCGAACTTCTCGAAGCGCGCCGTGTCCTTGTCGGGCAGCAGCAGGCCCACGGTGATGTCGTAGCTCCTGCTCGGTGACGCGGACGCGTCGTCGCCCACCGCGCCGACGACACCGCACGCGGTGAGCGACAGGGCCGACAGGCCGGCGGTCAGGAGCAGGGCGGGGCGGTGTACGGAGGCGGCGCGGGTGCGGGGGGTGGTGCGGGGGTTCACGTGGGGGGCCTTCCGGGCGAGTGCGACGGGGCGACCAGGTGACTGTGTCCGTTGTGCGGGGGTGCGGCAGCCATGCTCACGGCACTCTCGCGGACTGCGCGGAGAATGTGCGCAGGAGCGGCACACAGACTGCACACAGTGGGCCGAAAGCGTCGTTAGCGTGGCTGTCCCCCGCTCCGCACCCCTCGCCCCGGCGGGCGTCGGAGTCGGTACGCCAACTCAGGAAGACAGCGGATGGACTACTGCTCCACGTGTCGCCGGCATCTGAACGGCGCCCTGGTCTGCCCGGGCTGCGGTGCCTACGCCCCCGACATCGCGCCCGCCGTCATCGGCGGCCGTACCGTCCCCGGACCGGCGACGGCCACCGCGCCCGGTGCCGTCGTCACTCCCCCGGCGCCGCCTCCCGGCGACGCGCCGCGGACCTCCGGGCCCACCGGGACGGGCCGGGCGGCGCGGCGGCGGCAACTGGTCCGCTGGAAGAAGACCCAGCGGCGGGCCCTGGTCGCGACGGCCGTCGCCCTCGTCGGCGGCGGGCTGACCCTCGCCTCCATGGACCGGGGCGGCACGGACCGCGCCCAGGCCGCCACGGCACCCGATCTCCGCGGCATGGGCGGCGCCGAGGCCCCCGCGGACCGGTACGACGACCTGGACGCCCCGGCCCCCTCCCCGGACCGTACGGCGCGGTCGCCCTCGGCCGACGACAGGCGCGGGCGGACGGACACCGAAGCCGCACCGGCACCCACCGCACCCTCCCGCACCCGCACGGACGGCGCCGCCGCCCCGGAGACGGCGGTACCGTCACAGCCGCGTACGACCTCCCCGGACCCCGTCTCCCGCTCCGGCTCACGCTCGGACACGGAGCCGGGACCGGAATCCGTGCCGGGCTCCGGGACGGCCACCCGGCCGGCGTCCCCACCCCCGGCCGCCGACGGCGACACCGGCCAGGACGAGAGCTCCCAGCCCGCCCCCTCCCCTCCTGCCGCACCGCCGGCGACCGAGCCGGACCCCTCCCGGCTCTGCCTCCTGGTGATCTGCCTCGGCTGACCTCCCGCCGGGGCGACGCGCCCGCCCCGGCCACGCCCCGCCGCGCGGCCCGGACCGGCCCTGCGGAACAATCGGGACATGAGCATCGTCAAGATCAACGTACTCACGGTCCCGGCGGAGCAGCGCGAGACGCTGGAGCAGCGGTTCGCCGCGCGGGCGGGGGCGGTGGAGGGTTCGGACGGGTTCGAGTGGTTCGAGCTGCTGCGTCCGGTGGAGGGCACCGACACCTACCTCGTCTACACCCGCTGGCGGACCGAGGAGGACTTCCAGCGCTGGATGGCCGGCCGCGGCCAGGCCGCCCACGGCGGGGCCTCCGGTGAGAAGCCCCGGCCGGCGGCCACGGACGCCACGCTGTGGTCCTTCGAGGTGGTCCAGCAGGCCGCGCCCAAGCAGGGCTGACGCCGTGGCCGCCCCCCTCGGCCCGGACGAGGGGACGGCGAATTGCCCCCACGTGAAATGCACATGAAAAGGGGGCGGAAAACAAAGAGCAGGGGCCCGCACCGAAGTGCGGGCCCCTGCTCCTGCAATCCCTGCGCCGGTGATCAGGCGGGGACGATGTTCTCCGCCTGCGGGCCCTTCTGGCCCTGCGTGACGTCGAAGCTCACCTTCTGGCCTTCCTGGAGCTCACGGAAGCCGGAGGTGGCGATGTTCGAGTAGTGGGCGAAGACGTCGGCGCCGCCGCCGTCCTGCTCGATGAAGCCGAAGCCCTTTTCCGAGTTGAACCACTTCACCGTACCGGTGGCCATATCAATTCTCCTGAGACAGTGCCGGGACTCGCACTTTACGAATCCCTTCATCGTCGCGATGATCACCTGCCCGGAGACCCGGTAGCAAACTGGCAACCACAACTGCAACTGACGTCAGCCTAGCACGGAAGAAGTCAACGGCAAGCGAGGAAAATCACTGGAATAAAACGCCGGTGGCGTGTTTAGGGAAAGAGATTTTCTTCAGCGGGAGCGGAAATCCTGTTTCGGCGGGGACAGATTTTCAGCGGTGCCCGTGGATCGCCCCCACGTCGCGCCGGCGCAGCTCCTCGTTGGCGCGTTCGGCCTGTTCCAGCTGGTCCTCGAGGCTGATGATGCGGCACGCGGCGTCGACCGGTGTGCCCTGGTCGACCAGTTCGCGGGCCCGGACGGCCAGCCTCAGCTGGTGGCGCGAGTAGCGGCGGTGGCCGCCCCCCGAGCGCGTCGGGACGATCAGCCGCGCCTCGCCCAGGGCGCGGAGAAAAGCGGGTGTGGCTCCGACCAGTTCGGCGGCCCTGCCCATGGTGTAGGCCGGGAAATGGTCGTCGTCGAGCCGGTCGGCGACGGGGAGCCGGTCCTGGTCCGGCTGCCGGCCGTCGGCGTACGGCTGACTTTCCGAGGGCATACGCACCTTTCCGCGGACCACGGTGGGCACGGTCCGCCACGGGGACGGGTTCCCCACGGGGGAACTCTAGTCGGCTCGACGGAAAATCTGCCGCGGCGGCGGCAGATGTCCTGCACCAGGACGCGTACGGCGGCGTGCCTCCTTCCGGCGGGTGCGGTACGGGCCCACCGCGCCGGGGACGTCACCGGACCGGGGGATCCCGACGTCCTGCAGGTGGGTGGGTGGCCACGGGCTCGCCGGTGCCGTGCCCCTCGGCCGGTCGCGGAAGGCCACGTCGACGAGGGCGGCACGAATGGGGAAGCGGCGGTGGAGCGTCGCGCCGCCGATACCGGCCCGGCGGACGATGCCGGCCGACGGGGCGTCGAACCCCTGCCCGGCGAGGACCACGCCCCCGGCAACCGGCCCCGGCCGCGCGGAGCGCCCCGCCGACGTCGGCGGGCGGACGATGACGGCCTGGGGCGTCGAGCCCCTGCCCGGCGAGGACCGCGTCGGGCGTCCCTCCGGCTCCGGTGGGCGGGGCGGCGGAATCGCCGGTGCCGACGGGCAGGAGCGCGGGGCAGGAAGGCCGGGACGGGCCCCGAGCTGCACACGTGGGGACGCGACGGCCCGTCCCGGCCTTCCTCTGGGCGCAATCTGTCACGCCGCCCCGGCGGGCGCCCGCCGGGGCGGGCCACGAGCGTGACAGGGTCGGACATTCCGGGCGCTTTATCTCATTTCTTCGTCCATACTCGGAAACATGAACACGGCAACGTATGCAGTTCTGGCCGCGGACACACACAGGTGGGCCGTCTTCGGGGCCTTCATCGGCGGGCTGGTCGTGGCCGGCGCGCTGATCTGGGCCGTACGTGTCGGGATGCGGTACATGGACCGGGAGGAGCCCCGCCCCACAGCCGAGGACCAGCCGAGGCTGCCGGACGGCGGCGCGGTCCGCGAGATGCGGGAGATCCGGGAGCCGGACGAGATGCCGGACATGTCGAGGACCGGCTCACGGCTCATGCCCTACGAGCTCCACCACTCCGGGTCCAGAACGGGCAAGGACCAGCAACGCAAGCGCTGGGCGCCCGGATCCAGCGGCGCCTTCGGCAGCGGAGGCCCCGGAAACGTGTGACGTCACCGGGCCGGGGCGGCGTCCCCCACGGTGATCTGGATCTGCTCGCCCGACGCGCTCACGCCGTTCAGGGCGGCGGTGGCCTGGAGCCGGTTGGGGCCGTCCGGGAGGGCGGGACCGGGGGCGCAGCTCCAGCGGCCGTCGGCCCCCGCGGTGTCGGTGCACACCTCGTGGCCGTCCTTGTCGGAGACGGTGACCTGAGCGCCCGGGTGGGCCGTACCGGCGATCGCCGGCCGCGCGCCCAGCGGCACACCGGACTCCGGGCGGGTCAGGGTCGGCTCGGCCAGCCCCACGGTCACCTGACAGCCGCCGGTCGCGCGGGCCGTGCCGGCCGCGTCCGCGAGCCGCAGGACGCATCCGCTCAGCCGGGTCCCGGGCACCGCGTCCGCGGGCACCGCCAGCACGAAGGGGAAGGTACCCGCCCGCCAGGGCCGCTCCGCCGAGACCGCGGTGTAGACCGCGGTGCGGCCGCCGCCGGCCACGGCGCCCCGGTAGCCGGGGGCGTCGAGGGGGACACCCGTCACCCGGGCCCCGGCGGGGGCGGTCAGGGTCAGCGTGGAACCGGCGCCGAGGGCGGAGCCGGCGAGTCCCGCGGCCTCGACGATGCCGTCCCGGCCGGGCGGGATCGTCACGGCGCCCCAGAGGATCCGGTCGCGCGCCGCCGGGGCGCCGTCGGCGGCGGACGCCCCGCCCGCCGGCCACGCACCCGTGAGGATCCCGGCCGCCGTCAGCACGGCGGCCGCCGCTCTCCTGCTGGACCTGTTCATCGTCGGCGGGCTCCCTGTACGGCCGTCACGGACACCCCCGGAGCCGATTCTGCCGGGGTGCCCGCGCGGGCCGCCCGCACTGGACGGCCGTACGGGTGGGCCGGGCGCGGAACCCGCTTCCGGACCGGACGGCGGGAGGAGCACAGTGGAACGAAAGACAGCGGAACGGGCACGGGAGGTGTTCCGGCGTGATCACCGAGCTTGCCGTCGAACGGGTCGAGTTCACGTGCGGCACGTGCTGGCACCACTGGAGCGTGGACTACGACGTCCAGCGCAACATGGACGGCCGCGGGGAGGAGTGGGAGTACTTCTACCGGGACAACACCGCCGTCCCCTCCCCGTACACCCCCGACGGCGCCCCGTCCTGCGAGCACTGCGGACGCCACTGGGTCGGACACCTGGTCGCCCGCCGTCCGGTACCGCTGCCGGGCGTCTCCGACGCGCCGCGCAGCCGCGTCCCGCCGGAGGGCCTGCACCGTCCGGAGCGCCACCGGGCCCCGCTGCTGGAGGCCGACGACCATCCGCAGCCGTCCCGGGAGCCCCCGGAGGACCGGCCGGTCACGGCCCCGCCCTGACCGCCCCGGCGCCGGCGGGCCGGGACCGGGGCGGTGTGCGGGTCAGCGGCCGAGCCAGGCCGTGGTGTCCGGGCCGAGGCGGCCGTCCTCCAGGGGTGCGCTGGTCAGCAGGACCTCGCCCGCCGGGAGGGCGACCGGGTCGGGGGACAGGTTGGTCACGCAGCGCCAGCCGTCGCCGCGGTCGAACTGCAGGACCCCCGCCGGGGTCTCCTCCGCCCAGGTCAGCGTCTCGCCGTCGATCAGCTTGCGGCGCGTCCGCAGGGCCGTGCGGTACAGCTCCAGGGTCGAGCCCTCGACACCGTCCTGCGCCTCGACGGCGTACGCGGCGAAGGACGGCGGCTGCGGCAGCCAGGCACCGGCCGCCCCGAAGCCGTACGACGGACCGGTCGTCGTCCACGGCAGCGGCACCCGGCACCCGTCGCGGCCCTTGCGGACGTGCCCCGTCTGTTCCCAGATCGGGTCCTGGAGGACCTCGGTGGGCAGGTCGGCGACCTCGGGCAGGCCCAGTTCCTCGCCCTGGTAGAGGTACGCCGAGCCGGGGAGCGCCAGCATCAGCAGGGTGGCGGCGCGGGCCCGGCGCAGTCCGGCGTCCGGGTCGACGGCGGGGGCGTGGCCGCCGGACAGCAGCCAGGCGTTCTCGTCCGTGTCCGGCGGCAGCGTCAGCCGGGAGGCGTGCCGGACGACGTCGTGGTTGGAGAGCACCCAGGTCGCCGAGGCGCCGGCGGCGTGCGCGGTCTCCAGCGAGTCGGTGATGACCTGGCGCAGCTCCTCCGCGTCCCACCCGGCCTGCAGGTACTCGAAGTTGAACGCCTGGCCCAGTTCGTCCGGACGGGCGTACAGGGCGCGCCGGGCGCCGGGGACCCAGGCCTCGGCGACGGCCATCCGGGGCGGGGAGTAGGCGTCGAGGATCTTGCGCCAGTCGCGGTAGATCTCGTGCACCTCGTCCCGGTCGTAGAAGGGGTGGGTGCCGGGCGGGAAGTCGGCGAGGGCGGCCTCACCGCCCGAGGCGTGGTCGCCGAGGTCGCGCAGCGGCTCGTCGAGGTCCTTGGTGAGGGCGTGCGCGACGTCCACGCGGAAGCCGTCCACGCCCCGGTCGGACCAGAACCGCAGGGTGGTGCGGACGTCGTCGCGGACCTCCTGGTTCCCCCAGTTGAGGTCGGGCTGCTCGGCGGCGAACAGGTGCAGGTACCACTGTCCGTCCGGGACCCGCTGCCAGGCGCTGCCGCCGAACACGGACTGCCAGTCGGTGGGCGGCAGCTCGCCCCGCTCCCCCTTGCCGTCGCGGAAGACGTAGCGGTCGCGGGCGGGGGAGCCGGGTCCGGCGCGCAGCGCCTCCTGGAACCAGACGTGCCGGTGGGAGCTGTGGTTGGGGACGATGTCGACGATCACCTTCAGGCCGAGCCGGTGGGCCTCGGCGACGAGCGCGTCGAAGTCGTCGAGGGTGCCCAGGCGCGGGTCGACGTCACGCGGATCGGCGACGTCGTAGCCGCCGTCGGCGAGCTCGGAGGGGTAGAAGGGGCTCAGCCAGAGGGCGTCGACACCGAGGGCGGCGAGGTGGGTGAGGCGCCGGGTGATGCCGCGCAGGTCACCGAGTCCGTCGCCGTCGGCGTCGGCGAAGCTGCGGGGGTAGACCTGGTAGACGACGGCCTGCCGCCACCAGTCGGGGTTCCTGGAGGAGAGGTCGGGCGTGGCGTCGGGGGCGGGGTGCGGCGGCCGGGGGTCGGGCATGGGGGTGCGGTCGGTCACGCGGTCTCCTCTGGGTGCGTGCGGGTACCGGCGGAGAATCTGTCCACAACACCGTAAAAGCGAACACACCGGAAGCGTGGAGCCATTCCCGGCGGGTGTGGCGTACGGCACGTTCGCCCCGGCCGCCGGAATCGAACTTGCGGCCGATCGCCCATCGGCGTGTTCGACCACCACCGCCACCGGGAGGTCCGCCGGCTCCTCCCGGTGGCGGCTTCCTCACCGCCCCGTCCGCGGTGTGCCGGTGGTTCAGGCGGGGTCCCAGAGCGCGGTGCCCCGCAGGTCGGACCGTTCCGCGATCCGCCGCAGCAGCTCCGTCACGGGCAGGGCGCCGGGCCGCCTCCCGTCCCTGAGCCGTACGGCGAGCAGCCCGTCCCCGGCCTCCCGGGCGCCGAGGACCGCCTGGTACGGGACCAGCCGGGACCGGCGGATCCGGGCGCCGAGGCTGCCCTCGCCGGTTCCGGTCACCTCCGCCCGCAGGCCCAGCCCGCCGGCCCGCCGTACGACGTCGTACGCCCGTTCCTCCTGAGCCTCGCCCACCGGCAGCACCGCGAGCTGCACCGGTGCCAGCCACACCGGGAGGGCGCCACCGTGTTCCTCCAGGAGGTGGGCGACCGCCCGTTCCACGCTGCCGATGACGCTGCGGTGCACCATGACGGGGCGGTGCCGGGCGCCGTCGGGGCCGGTGTAGCGCAGGTCGAAGCGCTCCGGTTGGTGGAAGTCGATCTGCACGGTGGACAGGGTGGACTCGCGGCCCGCCGGGTCGGTGATCTGCACGTCGATCTTCGGGCCGTAGAAGGCGGCCTCCCCTTCGGCGGCCTCGTACTCGACCCCGGAGGTGTCCAGGACCTCGCGCAGGAGGGCGGTGGCCCGTTCCCACAGGGCGGGGTCGGCGACGTACTTGCCGCCGCCGCCCGGCAGGGAGAGGCGGTGGCGGGCGGCGCGGATGCCGAGGTCGGCGTAGGCGCGGGAGATGAGCGCGAGGGCGGCGCGGGCCTCCTCCACGGCCTGCTCCAGGGTGCAGAAGATGTGCGCGTCGTTGAGCTGGATGGCCCGTACGCGGGTCAGTCCGCCCAGCACCCCGGACGGCTCGGAGCGGTACATGCCGCCCAGCTCGGCCAGGCGCAGCGGCAGCTCGCGGTAACTGCGGGAGCGGGAGCGGTAGACGAGGGCGTGGTGCGGACAGAGGCTCGGCCGCAGGACGACCTGCTCCGCGCCCAGCTCCATGGGCGGGAACATGTCCTCGCTGTAGTGGTCCCAGTGCCCGGAGATCTCGTACAGCTCGCGTTTGCCGAGCACCGGCGAGTACACGTGCCGGTACCCGGCCGCGCGTTCCGCCTCGCGGACGTACTCCTCCAGGGTGTGCCGTACGACGGCGCCGTCGGGCAGCCAGTACGGCAGGCCCGCGCCCATCAGCGGATCGGTGTCGAACAGGCCTAGCTCACGGCCGAGGCGTCGGTGGTCGTGCACGGTGGGCTCCTCGTGGTCGTGAGGCGAGCACCACGCGCGACGAAGCCCCGGGGCACTCGCCCCGGGGCTTCGTCAGTGGTCAGCTGTCAGCGCGCCGGGACCTGGTCCGGCGTCGTCGTGCGGGACGAGTGGGCGCGCTGCATGCCGACGACGTTAACAGGGGGACGGGCGGCGGGCGAGCCGTTTTCCCTCCGGGCGGCTCACCCGAACGACCCGCCGCGCTGGTGGGGCGGGCGGCCCGGTGGTGCCGTAGGAGCACGGCCGCTCGTGGACGGCCAGGTTCCCCCAGGAGGCACCCCGATGACCCATGCCCCGGCCGCCGCCCGCACCCTCCTCGCCGCCGCGCTGTCGGTGACGGTCCTGCTGACCGCGGCGGCGTGCGTGGCCGGCGACCGGGAGGTGCCGCGCGCACTGCCCGCGGGCGTGTCCGAACCGCCGTCGGTCTCCGCGCCCGCGGCTCCCGAGGCTTCCCCCGCCGCCCGGCCCTCACCTTCCGCTCAGGCACTGAGCGAGGAGCAGTTGCGGGCGGCGCTGATCACGGAGACGGACCTGGGGGAGCCGTGGACGGCGAGCCGGGGCGCGGCGACCTGGCGGGACGGGATGCTCAAGGCGAAGACGGAGGACGCCGACTGCCGCCGGCTGCTCGACACCCTCTACACGGAGGAGCCGTTCGGCCCGCCGTCCGGACCGGACGCCACCGCCACGCTCGACGACGCCTACAACGAATCCCAGCTGCGCTACCAGGTCGCCGCGCACCCGCCCGCCGACGTGGACCGCGTCCTGGCCTGGCTGAGGACGCTGCCGGAGAAGTGCGAGCGGTTCGAGGCGACGGCCACCCGGGCCGGCGACCAGCTCGTCGAGGTGGCGGAACTCCCGCTCCCGGAGGCCGGTGACGCGCGGGCGGGACTGCGGCTGACGATGACCGGGAAGGCGTCCGACGGAGCCCCGACGCACCTCACCGTGAACCTCGCGGCGGTCCGCGTCGGCGAGGACACGATCACCCTCACCAACGGCGGCTTCGGCGCGGTCCTCCCCGAGGTCACCCAGGCGATGACCCAACTCGGCGCGGACCGCCTGGCGGACGTCGGCCGGCAGGCGCGGGTACGGGTCTGAGGCGGGTCCCCGACGGAAGCCGGCCGGCGGTCAGCTCAGGCGGTCCACCGCCTGCTTGGCCTCGACCAGGTCCGCGCCCGTGGTCTCGCGGTAGAGCTTGATCGCCTGGATCTTCTTGCCCCGGCGTACGAGGGCGAGGATCTCGTCCCTCCCCGGGATCTCCTCGTGGAGGCCCAAGTGCCGCATCACCGTGTCGAGTTTGCGCTCGACGCGGGCGGCGCGGCGGTCCGCGCGGGAGAGGTGGTTCCGGATCGTCATGACGCCGAGGACCACGACGCAGGTGAGGAAGAGGATGGCTGTGTCCATGACCGTCAAGGGTAGGCAGTCGCGCGGTCAGGGTGTGTCGAAGCGGCGGCGGTGGTAGACCACCTCCAGGGCCACCTCCAGGGCCGTGCGGCCGTGGGCGAAGGCGTCGGCGCGCAGCCGGACCAGGGCCTCGTCGGCGCCGACGCCCAGCTGGGCCATGATCATGCCGACGGCCTGGTGGACACGGTCGTGGTCGGCGGCCAGTCCGCTGAGCCAGGGTTCGTCGTCGCCCCGGAGGTCGTACGGCAGGTCCGTCAGCGCCACCGTCATGACGCCGGCGACGAGCCGGGCCACCCGCAGCTGGCCGTCGGTGAGTCCGCCGGGGGTGCCCCGGTAGAGGTCGAGGGAGCCGACGCAGACGGCGCCACTGCCCAGGGGGAGCGCGTACACGGCGCGCACTCCGGCGTCGAGCGCCTGCTGGGCGAAGACGGGCCAGCGGTCGGCGCAGCCGGCGGCGGCGAGGTCGCGGGCGAGGACCGGCGCGCCGGCCTCCAGGACGTGGCGGCAGGGGCCGTCGCCCAGGGTGGCCTGGAGCTGGGCCAGACGCGCGGCCTGCGGACCGGAGGCGCCGATCTGTACGGGCAGCAAACCGTCGCCGCGCAGGGACACGCTCGCGCCGTCCACCGACAGCAGCTCGACGGCCACCGCGCACAGCCGCCCCGGTACGGCGGCCGGCTCGGCGCCACGCAGCTCCGCGGCGATCGCGCCGAGCACCCACGCGTCGCCCCTGTCCGGCTCGCCCCCAGGGTCGTCCCCGGGCCGCACGCCCACCGCCTCCTTCGGCCGTTGACCCCCCGAAGTGAGCCCCGACTACCCGGCCCTCCGCACCCCGAAACGGTCAGACCGGGGGCTGGGCGGGCGCCGGGCCCAGCGTGGTCGTGCCCGGGGCCGTACGGTGGCCCAGGCCGGTGCGGTAGGCGTCCAGGGCCGCCTCGACGCGGCCGGTGCGGCGCAGCAGGTCACCGAGGAGGCGGCACAGGTCGGCGAGGTCACCGGCCGCGCCCGCGCGCTCCAGCAGGCTCATCGCGCGCACGTAGTGCTCCTCGGCCCGCTCGGCGTCGCGGGCGTCCTCGGCGATGATCCCGAGCAGCCGGTGCGCCGCCGCCGCGTGCACCGCGCCCCGCTCGGGGGAGAGCCCGCCGAGCACGTCCTCCAGCAGGGCCGCCGCCTCCCGGGTGCTGCCGCGCCGGCGCAGTACGTCGGCCAGTTCGACGGTCACCTGGCTGCTGTAGAGGGACGCCCGCTTGGCCGACAGCATCGCCAGCGCCTCGCGCATCTCCTCCTCGGCGCGCTCCAGTTCGCCGTTCTGCGCGTACACGTAGCCGCGCATCCAGTGGCAGTTGGCCAGCTCGGTACGGAGCTGCAGCCCGCGGTACAGCTCCGCCGCCTTGGCCAGCGAGGCGTCCGCCTCGGCGAGGCGGCCCTCGGCGAGCAGGGTGCGGGCCACCGACCGGTGCATGCGCGCCACCAGCGCCGGGTCACCGGACTGCGGCGCGAGCGCCAGCGCGAACTCCGCCGCCTGCGCGGCCCGCGCGTGCGCGCCCATGTCCATGTACGGGCCGATCGCGCTGGCGTAGAGCAGCAGCAGCGCGTCCGGGTCGTGCAGGCCGCCCCGGTTCAGTTCGTCGATCGTGGACTCGAGGAGGTAGACCGCGTACCGCAGTTCGCCCGCGAGGTAGTGGGCGACGGCCCGTCCGCGCAGCGCCGGCACCCGTGCGGGCAGCGGTGCCTCGGCGAGCCGGGCCTCGGCCCGCTCGAAGTACTCGCGTCCCTCGGCCAGTTCGCCGGTCTCCAGGGCGCACTCACCGAGCCCGAGCAGCGCGGCGGCCTGCTCCTCGGCCAGGCCCTGCGCCTCCGCCTCGGCGAGCAGCCCGGCGTACTGCTCCACCGCGGCCTCCGTCTCACCGACGGCGAGCGTGCGCTGCGCCTCGGTCAGCCGCAGGTGCAGCTCGGTCACGAGCCGGGCGGAACGCCCGGTGGCCAGTTCGTCGAACGCGACTCCGAGACGGTCGGCGAGATGCCGTAACGCGTCGTCGGAGGGGCGCACCCGGCCCGCCTCCAGCGTGGAGACGTACGCGGGCGTGTACACCGGCTCCGCCAGCTGTCTCTGGGTCAGCCCGCGCTCCACCCGCAACTGCTGCACCCGCCGCCCGATGGTCGCCGGCTCGTCCCGTTCCCCCACGCCAACTCCCCCAGTGCCCCTTGCCGTTCGTGTCCGACAGCCCCTAGGTTAAACCGCGAATTAAACGTGCTTAACCCGTCGCTGTTGGGAGGCCGCCGTGCTGGAACCCACACGCACCACCGAACGTTACGCCCGTGGCCTCGCCGCGGCCGTCGCCGCGGTCGCGGCACTGGTCCTGGCGGCCAACGCGGGCCCGGCCAAGGCCGCCGACCCCGAACCGGACCGGCGGACCACGACACCGGTGGCGGAGGCGGTCCGGTAGGGACACGCACCCCGGCCGCACGGGCACGCGGGTGACGAGGACCGTCGCGGGCACGGGGCTCCGGCCCACCCCCGGCGGGGAATCCCGCCCGGCCTGGGCTCCCGCCGCCCGGCGGGGCGTGGTCGAGGAGCAGCGGGGCGGGCCGTGCGGTGGCGTCCGGCCGTACGCGCCGCGCTCCGGCCCGTACGGCACTCAGCTCTGCGTCTGCAACTGCCTTAGCTGTCGCCGTACATGGTCCAGGGCGCCCTCGCGGCGTCCCGGTACCCGGCCGCGCAGCTCCGCGAGGACCGTGCCGAGTTCGCGGGCCCTGGCCGGGTCGCCGATCCGGCCCCACTGGTGGTGTGCCCGGTCCACGGCCGTCTCGACGGCGGGCGCGTCCGCCGGCTGCCCGGCGGTCAGCCGGGCGCTCGCGACGGTCAGCCAGGTACGGCAGCTGCGCGCCGCGTCCCCGGCCAGCATCGCCAGGTCCGCCCGGACCTCCGTCCAGTGCAGCGCCTCCTCGGAGGCGGGCCCGTGCGCCAGACCGGCCGCCTGCTCCAGCCGCGCGGCGAGCGCGTCGGCGTCCGCGTGCCGGCCGGAACGCACGGCGGCGGTGACCGCCGCGTGCGGATCGCCCGGCACCGGACCGGGCCGCGCCAGCAGCAGATCCGTGCCCGCGCTCTCCGGTGCGATCCGCGTCAGCGCCTGCTGGTGCAGCTCCTCGTCCGGCGGACGCCACCCGCTGCGCAGGATCGTCGCGACCGCCTTCATGTACGCCGGTGCCGCGACCCCGCGACGGGACGGCGGCGGGGGCGCGACACGGCCGTAGACGGCGTTGTCGGGGCCGCAGTCGAGCGGGGACGGGCCCGGCGGGCGCGGCGCGCTCAGCGCCTGCCAGGTCTCCGGGTCGGCGTGCAGATCGAGGAAGAGCGTCGTCGCGCCCGCCGGACGCAGCCGCAGCTCCTCCCGGAACCAGTGCCACGGCAGTCCGGTGTACCGCACGGTGGGCGCGGTCGTCCGGGCCAGCGCGAGGTGCGGCAGCCGCTGCCGTCGGTCGAGCTGGAGCTGGCCGGCGACGTACACGGTCAGCGGTCCGGGCGCCGCGGCGGCGGCACGCAGCCGGGTCAGTACGGCCTGCGGCTCCAGCGGGTCGGCGAGTTCGACGACGTTCGCGGTCTCCGCGCCGGACAGCACGGCGGGCGGCACCGCCGCGAGGACCGGGAGCACGGACGCCGCGTCCACCAGCCGCCCGCGGCCCAGCGGCGAGGCCGCCAGCAGCAGCACGGTTCCGGGCATGGTCCCCTCCCCTGTCGATCACCTACGGCAGCACGGTAACCGCTGCGGCCGCGAAGGGTGGTGTCAGTAGGGTGAACGTCCCCCTTCGAGGCCTTCGCCCCCCGGCGCGCGGGACAGGCGGGGCACACGGATCCGTCGTACCGCGAAGGCCGTGGTGTCGTCGACCAGGTGCCCCCGGCTGTGCCGCAGCGTCCCGTCCCGTACGACGGCGACCAGCCGGCCCGGCGCGGCGACCCGCGGGTCCGCCGCCACCGCCCGGGCCAGGTCGTCGGCGAGCCGGTAGAAGTCGCCGGCACCGTCCCGCGCCTCGGTCACGCCGTCGGTGACCAGCAGCAGCGTCTCACCGTCGGCGACCGGCACCCGGCACACCGGCGGCCGTCCGGGGGCGAGGTCGCGGCAGCCGAGCGGGAGACCCCCGTCGGCCGGCAGGGACCGTACGCCGTCGGGGCCGACGGCCAGCGGGGGCTCGTGCCCGAAGACGACGGCGTCCACCACGTCGGTGCGGTCCGCCGGGAAACCGAGCAGTACGGCGGTGGCGAACCGGTCGCGGTCGCCCCGGCCGAGGGCGGCGGTGTACTCGCGGTGCCGCAGCATCCGGGTCTCCAGCCGGTCCGCGACGTCCGTCAGGTCGGCCTCGTGGTAGCCGGCCTCGCGGAACGCCCCGAGCAGCACCGACGCCGTCTCCACCGCGCCCAGCCCCTTGCCCTGGACGTCACCGACCAGCACCCGGGTGCCGTACGGGCCCGGCTGGATGTCGTAGAAGTCGCCGCCGACGCGGGCCTGGGCGTCCGCGGTGAGGTAGATCCCGGCGTGCTCCAGACCGCCCCAGTCCGGCGGCAGGGGGCGCAGCACGGTGCGCCGTACGGTCTCGGTGACGTCCCTCATGTGCAGCGCCCGGCGCTCACCGCGCATCCGCACCGCGCAGGCCAGCGTGGCGAGGACGCCGCCGGTGGCGACGAGGATGAAGTCGGGCAGCCCCGCCTGGAACTGGTGCGGCCAGGCGCTGTCCACGACGGTGTACGTGACCATCGCGAGCACGGCGAACAGGGCCGTTCCCCACACCCCGCAGATCGCGGCGGCGATGCCCGGCACCAGCACGATCCAGGAGACGGTCCGGAACTCCCCGCCGGTGTTGTAGTCGATGAGCGTGATGGCGACGAGCAGCAGCAACGGCGGCACCCAGGCGACGCTGCGGCCCCTCAGCCGCAGCGTCTCGTGCCGGTGCACGACGTCGCGCGGGCCCTGTCCCCCGCTGCCCTGACTCACGGCCCCAGCGAAACACGGCACCGTGCGGCCCGCATCCGGTCTCCGGTTGCCGGCCGGCCCGGGGAGGTGTGCCCTGGTAGGCGGGGGCGAGGAGAGAGGAGTGCTCCCATGACGCACGCGGCATCCCGGCCCCGGGGCGCGATCGAGCGGGGCGGTACGACCCCCGACATCTTCAGCGCACGGACCCACCTGGCGGCGAAGGTCGTCATACCCGTCCTGCTCGGAGTCCTGTACGGCTACTGGGTGGCGGCCAACCGCCGCTACGGCGGGCCGATCACCGTGGAGAACTTCCTGTACGGCTTCTTCGCCGGCCTCGTGTTCTCGCTGCTGTTCATGGCACTCCTCGCCCTGGCCCCGAAGGTGCGGCGCGAACTGCACGCGGTGCTCTGGGCCGCCCTCATCGGCAGCGCGCTCGGCTTCCTGGTCATCCAGGCCCCCAGCCCCGGCGTCCTGCGCTCCACGATCCTGGGCCTGCTGGTCGCGGCGGGAGTCTTCGTGACGATGTTCTACCGCTTCTACACCCACGAGGACGCGACGGGCCACCGGGTCGGGTAGGCCGCCCCCCACCCCGTGATCCACGGGCAGCCGCTCGCCGCCTTCCCACAGGCAGCCGCTCGCCGCCTTCCCACAGGCAGCCGCTCGCCGCCTTCCCACAGGCAATCGCTCGCCGCCTTCCCACAGGCAGCCGCTCGCCGCCTTCCCACAGGCAATCGCTCGCCGCCTTCCCGCGGGCAGTCGTGCCGCTGGGGCGGCACGGGTGGGCGCGACGGCGCCCCGTAAGCGCCGGGCAGCGCGAACACCCCCCGCCCCACCCCGACGCGGAGCACCCCGCACAACCGCCCGTTCGGGCCGCCACCACTCGCGCCCCCCACACCCTCCGCCTTGACTGAGAACGTGGCCCCCCACAGCACCCGCCTCCGCGCCGCCCTCTCCGCCGCACTCCTCACCCTCACCTGCCTCCTCACCCCCTGCGGCACCCTGGCCGCCTGGGCGGCCGCCCTCGCCGACACCGGCCACTACGTCGACACCATGGCCCCGCTCGCCACCGACCCCGACGTCCGCGACGCCGTGGCCGACGCCGTGGGGGACGAGGTCGTACGGGAACTGCACGCGGAGACGACCGACACCACTCCCCTCGGACCGTTCGTCCGCGAAGCGATCCGTTCCTTCACCCGCACCGACGCGTTCCGCACCGCATGGGAGGCCGGCAACAGGGCCGTCCACGACGCCGTCCTGCACGCCCTGCGCGACGACGCGGCCGCCCCCGGCCCGGTCACCGTCGACCTCGCCCCCGTCACCGCGCAGGTACGCGCGCGGCTCGCCGCCGACCACCTGCCCTTCGCCCACCGCATCCCCGTCGAGCACACCGAGGTCGCGGTGGTGCCGGCCGGGGAGGTGGCCGGACTCCGGAAGGGGTACCACGTGCTGGACGCCGCCGCCTTCTGGCTGCCGCTCGCGGCCGTCGTCCTCGCCGCCACCGGGATCGCCGTCGCCGCCCGCCGCCGGCGCGCGCTCACCGCGACCGGTCTGGGCACGGCCCTGGGCGGCGCCCTGCTCGTCCTCGCGGTCGCCGTCGGCCGCCGGCTCACCCTGGCCGACCTGCCCGACCGCGTCCACCGTCCGGCGGTGGGCGCGGTCTACGACGCCCTCACCGCCACCCTGCGCACGGCGTCCTGGCTCCTCCTCGCCCTGGGCCTGACGGTGGCCCTGGCCTCCTGGCTGGCCGGCCGCCACGGCAGCCGCCGCGCACCCCCGTCTCCCGCGACCACCCGCCACACCCCCTCGTCCTTGAGGGAGAATCCGGGCATCGCACCCGCGAGCGGAAGGCCGGAACGTTGGACACTGCGACTGCCGACCCGACGGTCACCGGGGACGGGGCGGGGCGGACGGGGGGACGGCGGCGGTTCGGCGCCCGGTGCGCGGGGCTGCTGTTCGCCGGGGTGAGCGTGGTCGTCGGCTGCCGGACCGCCGACACCGACGGCGTCACCCCCGTGCCCCAGCTCCTCGCCTTCCTGCCCTGGCTGCTCGTGCCCACGGCCGTCGGGCTGCTGTTCACCCTGTTCGCCCGGTGGTGGACCGGCGCGGTGTGGGGCGTGGCCCTGCTGGGGCTGCTGGCCTGGTTCATCGAGCCGTACGGGAAGACCGGCGATCCCGCGGGGCCGCCCGTGGCCGAGCTGCGGGTGCTGACCTCGAACGTGGAGTTCGGGCAGGCCACCGGCGCGCTGATCGACGCCGTACGCCGTACGGAACCGGACGTCGTGTTCGTCCAGGAGTGCGAGTACACCTGCGACGCGGCGTTGCGGCGGGAGCTGGCCGACACCTACCCGCACCGGGAGGCGGTGGAGGGCGACGGCTCCGAGGGCTCGGTCGTCCTCAGCCGTTTCCCGCTGCGGGCCACCGACGGCGTCCCCGGCACCATGGGCATGCCGGGTGCCGTCGCCGACGTCGACGGGCACGCCGTACGGCTCCAGCTCGCGCACCCCGTGCCGCCGCTGCCCGACCAGGTGGGCCTGTGGCAGCGGGAGCTCGGCCGGCTGCGGGACGCGGCCGCCGCCGACCGGGACACCCCGACCGTGCTCGCCGGGGACTTCAACGCCTCCCAGGACCACGCGGCCTTCCGCCGCATCCTCGACACCGGCCTGCGCGACGCGGCCCGCCTCACCGGCGCCGACCGAACCCCGACCTGGCCCTCCCGCACCACCCCGGCCTTCGGCACCCAGATCGACCACGTCCTGGTCTCCGAGGAGTTCACCGCGACCCGAGCCCGCTTCCTGGACCTCAAGGACACCGACCACCGAGCCCTACTGGTCGACCTGACCCTGCACGCCACGTAACTGCGGGCACCCCCGCCGCCCAACTGCGGGCAATCGTGCCGCTGGGGCGGCACGGGTGGGCGGTGGGGGCACCTCCCGCTCGAGCGAAGCCGAGAGTGGGGGAGGCACCCCGCGAACGCCGGGCTGCGCAACACCCCCCGGCCGCCACAACACCGTGCGGCTACCGGCTACCGGCTACCGCGAGGACTTCTGCAACGCCTTCTCCGCCTTGTCCAGCGCCGCCGCGAACCCGTTCGCCCACAACTGGTTCACCCGCGACCGCTCAGCCGAGTTGGGGTACGCGTTGGTGCACGACGTCCCGGGCCCGCCCCCGGACATCAGCTCACTGCACGGCCCCGAGTAGTGGTCCGGAAGACCCAGCACGTGCCCCGTCTCGTGCGCGGTCACCCGCGTCGAGTTGTACGTCTGGTTCTGCCGGTAGTCGAGGAAGATGTACCCCCGCCCGTGCCCGTCGGTGGACGCGTACGACCCGCGCGAGTCGTTGCCCTCGTAGTACGAGAAGTCCGCACCCGACGTGCCGGCCTGGAGTCTCACGTTGGACACCGAGCTGTTCCAGATCTGCGCGCTGCGGGCTATCTGCGTGGCGAACGACGGCGCCCGGGAGGCGTTGTAGACGACGGTGACGGCGGCCGCGCTCGTCGGGTTCGCGGCCCGCTTCTCGGCCGCCGACTTCAGCACGGCCTCGAAGAAGGCCCTGTTGGCCGCCGCTTCCTCCGACGACCCGTCGTAGGCGGCGTACGAGGCGGACGAACCGGTGTCGACGGGCGCGGGAGCCGCCGTCGCCGGGGTGATGCCGAGGCCGAGAGCCGTGAGGCTCAGACCGGCGGCGGTGAGCACGGACATGGGCATGCGCATACGCATCGATGACTCCTTGCGGTGGGGGTCGAGTCACATGTCACCGAGGAGTGTGTGCGCCTGTGCGGCGGCTGTGATGATGGCAACCGGTGATAGGACGGCCCTATCGCCCGACTCCGGCCACCCGGCCGCGCGCGCCCGACTCCGCCTGAACGGACGGGGTTTGTGTGTCTGGTGAAACCTGAACTTCCGCCTTACCCTCCCAGGGCATGGAGCTTGAGGTCAGGCACCTCAGGGCGCTGTGCGCGATCGCCGACACCGGCAGTCTGCACCGCGCCGCACGCCAACTCGGCGTGGCCCAGCCCTCGTTGAGCACGCAGTTGCGGCGCATCGAACAGGAGCTGGGCGGTGCCCTGTTCGTACGCACGCGTACCGGCTGCCGTCCCACCCCGCTGGGCCGGCTGGTGCTCAGCCGCGCCCGCCCACTCGTCACCGAACTGCGCTCGCTGGTCACCGAGGCCCGCGCCGCCGCCGTCGGCGGCCGGCAGCTGCGCATCGGCTCCACCGCCAGCCGGGCCCTGGCCGGCTGGCTGCGACGGCTGCGCCGGCACTGGCAGGAACCCACCCTGCACATGGACGTCTCCGCCAACGCCCTGCTGCGCATGGTCGCCGACGGCCAGCTGGACGTGGCGTTCGTGCACGAGGTCGAGGGCTTCCCGCTGCGCGTACCCGACGGTCTGCGCACCCGGGTCCTCGTCGAGCGCGAACCGCAGTGCGTGTCGCTCCCGGCCGACCATCCGGCCGCCGCGCGCCCGGTGGTCCACCTGTCCGACCTGGCCGGCGACCGCTGGATGATCGACCCGGCGGTCGACGGCGAGTGGGACGCCGTACGACGGGTCCTGCACGCCGCCGGGATCAGCCCGCGCGTGCTGCACGGCGACTACCACACGGCCGCGTCCCTGGTCGCCATCGGCGAGGTCGTCACCGTGTGCCAGCCGACCTCGCCCTCCCGCCCCGAGACGGCGGTCCGCCGGCTGCACGGCGACCCGCTGGGCGTACGGCTGCTGCTGGCGGCGCGCACGGAGTCGGAGCTGGAGGGCGTCTATCCCGATCTGGCCGAGGCGTACCGGGAGGTGGCGCGGCAGGCACCGGCGTACCGGGAGTGGCTGGATCAGGACCTGGTTCCGGGTCCCTGATCCGGCCACCCCCGAAGGGGCACGTCAGACGCCGATGTCACGGCCGTCCGCGCGCCACACCGCGACGACGGCCGGGCGGACGTACGTGCCGGGCCCGTCGGGCCAGGCGCTGGCCGGCTGGTCCACGGTCGCCCCGTCCACCTCGCCCGGGTGCTGCACGGCGACCAGCACCCGCCGGTCCTGGATGACCGGGCCGCAGGTCTCCGCACCGTTGGGCACGGTGAGGAACTGCTTCAGCTCACCGCGCCGGTCACCGCGCGTGGCGACGCCGAAGAGGCCGTCGTGGGAGCCGAGGGCGCTGCCGTCGGTGGAGATCCACAGGTTGCCGTGGTCGTCGAAGGCGACGTTGTCCGGGCAGGAGATCGGGCTGACGGAGTCCTTCGGGAACCCGGCGAAGTACGTCGCCGGGTCCTCCGGGTCGCCCGCGACCAGGAACAGCGACCAGGCGAAGCGGGTGCTCTCCGGCCGGTTCCAGCGCTCGGTCAGTTCAAGCACGTGACCGTGCTTGTTGGAGTTGCGCGGGTTGGCCTCGTCGGCGGCGGCGTAACCCGTCTTGCCGCGGTTGGAGTTGTTGGTGAGGGCGACGTACACCTTGCCGGTGACCGGGTTGGGCTCGATGTCCTCGGGCCGGTCCATCTTGGTGGCGCCGACCTTGTCACCGGCGAGGCGGGTGAAGACGAAGACCTCCTCGGCGGTCATGCCCTCGACGTGCGAGACGGCGCCGTCGGCGGTGGCGGTGGCCAGCGGGATCCACTGTCCGCTGCCGTCGAACTCGCCGTCCTTCGGGAGCTTGCCGGTGCCGTCGATCTCGATGGCGGGCGAGTCACCGGTGAGCTTGGCGACGTACAGCGTGCCCTCGTCGAGCAGGGAGAGGTTGTGCTCGCGGGCGGAGCGGCTGTTGCCGTGCCGCATCTTCTTGCTGCCGACGAACTTGTAGAAGTAGTCGAACCGCTCGTCGTCGCCGGTGTAGACGACCGGACGCCCGTCGTGCGTCAGCCGCACGGTCGCGGCCTCGTGCTTGAACCGGCCGAGCGCGGTGTGCTTGCGCGGGGTGGAGTCGGGGTCGTACGGGTCGAGCTCGACGACGTAGCCGAAGCGGTGCACCTCGTTGGGCTCCTGGGCGAGGTCGAACCGCTTGTCGAACCGCTCCCACTTGCGCTCGGTGGCGCCGGTGCCGATGCCGTACCGCTTGTCGGTCGCGCTGCCGCCGTTGGCGAAGTACTGGTTGAAGTTCTCCTCGCCGTGCAGGGTCGTGCCCCACGGGGTGGTGCCGCCGGAGCAGTTGTTGAGGGTGCCGAGCACCTTGGTGCCGCGCGGGTCGGCGGAGGTCTTCACCAGGTCGGACCCAACGACGGGGCCGGTGAGCCGGAACTCGGAGGTGGCGGTGAGCCGCCGGTTGAGCCGGTGCCGGGTGACGGGCGTCAGCTTGCCGCTCCGCCGCTCCTCCTCCACCGCGACGACGGCGAGCCCGTGCGCGGCCCAGGCGATCTCCACCTGCTCACGGGTGGGGTTCTCCGGGTCGTAGTCCCGGAACATGAGGATCTCGTCGGTGTACTCGTGGTTGGCGACGAGGAGCTGCCGGTCGCGCTCGCCGCGCAGGGGCAGCAGCGAGAGGAAGTCGCAGTTGTACCCGAACTGCCCGGCCTGCGCCTCGGCGCTCTGCCTGTCCCCGTCGAAGGCGGGCGCGCCGCGCAGGATGGGCTCGCCCCAGCGGATGACGACGTTCTGCCGGTAGCCCTCCGGCACGGTCACGGCGTCGTCGGTGTTCGGCGCGACGGGCGTGAACCGCAGACCGCGGGCGCCCTTGGCCTTGTGGCCGTGGCTTTTCGCGGCGGGCGCCGCCTGCGCCTCGGGGGCGGCGGCGACGCCGACCGCCCCGGCACCGGCGGCGGCCACCGTCACGACGGCGGCGGCGCGCATCATGGACCGGCGGCTGAGGGCGCCGGCGATGACGTCACCGACGTACTCGTTGGAGCTGGTGTTGGGCACCTCGTGGAAGCAGGCGTCACCACACCGGAAGCGGCAGGTCATGGCGGACCGGCCGCCGGGGTGGGAACCGGACGGCGTTCCGATCAACGGCAGCAGCTTTCGCACGTTCTCTCTCCTTGGGTACCCGTGGTGTCAGCGTGACCGTAGGAGTACATACGTGCGGTAGCCGGGCGGCCGGGTGAACGGTGCGTGAACCTGCGGCAGCATCTGGGAAGTCGCACCGGGCCGAATCGCACCCTTGACATATACGATTCCGCAAACCCAACCCTGCCCAAGATCGCCCTTGCGGGCCGCTAACCTTACGTGTCCGTCCTGGCCAGGGATTGACGGGCATCAACTCACGCGAAGGGTTGCGCACATGGGCATTCTCACTCTCCTGCGGAACGCGTTCGGCCGGTCACGCAAAGCGAGGTCCGCCGAAGCGGAGGGTGCGGCGGACGCCGCCGAGACGGCGAGCACGTCCCCGTCATCGCCCGCCCCGACGGAGCCGGCCCCGGAGCCCGCCGCGGAGGCACCCGCGGCCCCGAAGGTCCCGTCCCCGTCCCCCGAGCCCACCCCCGCACCCCGCACGGCCTCGGTCCCGGAACCCCGCGAGGAACACGACCTGGTCTCCGCGGCCTTCGACAACATCACGGTCCCCGGCCCCACCCGCTCGGACGACCCCCCGGCCCCCACCCAGGAAGCCAAGGCGCCCCCGGCCCCCGAACCGAAGCCCGAGCCGGAAGCCAAGCAGGAACCCGAGCCTGAGCCGACCGCCAAGCCGGAACCCGAGGCCGAGCCGGAACCCGAGTCGGACCCGGCTGCCAAGACAAAGCCCGAGGCCGAGCCGGAACCCGGGCCGACGGCAGAGGCCGAGGCGAAGCCCGAGGCCACCACTGAGGCCGAGCCGGAACCGACGGCCAAGGCAGAGCCTGAGGCCAAGGCGGAGCCCGAGGTCGAGCCGGAGCCTGAGGCCGAGGCGGAGCCCGAGGCCGAGGCGGAGCCCGAGGTCGAGGCGGAGCCCGAGGTCGAGCCGGAACCGACGGCCAAGGCAGAGCCTGAGGCCGAGGCAGAAGAGAAGCCCGAGGTTGTCACCGAGCCTGCGGCCGCCGGCGGCGAGGACGCCCCACAGGGGCCACCCGCACCCGACGACGAGAGCAGCACGGGCGGTGCGGGTGGGAACGAAACCGAGGCCGAAGGCGAAGCCGAGGCCGCACCCGAGCCGGAAGCCGAGCCGACGGCAGAGGCCGAGGCGAAGCCCGAGGCCACCACTGAGGCCGAGCCGGAGGCCGAGGCTGTCACCGAGCCTGCGGCCGCCGACGGCGAGGACGCCCCACAGGGGCCACCCGCACCCGACGACGAGAGCAGCACGGGCGGTGCGGGTGGGAACGAAACCGAGGCTGAAGCCGAAGGCGAGGCCGAGCAGCCCACCGCGAAGCCGACCCCCGCCACACCCCCCACAGAGCTCCGCGACACCACCCTCACCACCGCCTACAAAGCAGCCGGCGCCACCCTCGAGAAGCACGACCTCACCGGCACCCGTGCCAAGGTCTACCTCGTCCTCGACCGCTCCGCGAGCATGCGCCCGTACTACAAGGACGGCTCCGCCCAGGCCCTCGCCGAGCAGACCCTCGCCCTCGCCGCCCACGTCGACACCGGGGCCACCCTCCACGTCACGTTCTTCTCCACCGAACTGGACGGCACCGGCGAGCTGACCCTTACCGACCACGAGAACAAGATCGACGAGCTGCACGCCGGCCTCGGCCGCATGGGCCGTACCAGCTACCACGCGGCCGTCGAGGCCGTCCTCGCGAAGCACGCCGAGGAGCCGGCCGGCACCCCCGCCCTGGTGGTCTTCCAGACGGACGGCGCCCCCGACGCCAAGACCCCCGCCACCCGGTCCCTCACCGACGCGGCGAAGAACCACCCCACCGTCTTCTTCTCCTTCGTCGCCTTCGGTGAGCACGACAACAAGGCCTTCGACTACCTCCGCAAGCTGAAGACGGGGAACACCTCCTTCTTCCACGCGGGCCCCGCCCCCCGCGAGCTCACCGACAAGGAGCTCTACGAGGGCGTCCTGGCGGCCTGGCGCCCGTAGCCGCGCCTCCTCACCCTCCCCCGGGGGGCGGACGGGCATCCCGTCCGCCCCCCGAAACGCGTGTGAGCCGACCTCTCCGGGGCCAGTAGGATTTCGACCATGGCGGCCACTGGATCCGAGAAGCAGGGGGCGAAGGCGTACTACGTCTCGACCCCCATCTACTACGTCAACGACGCTCCTCACCTGGGCCACGCCTATACGACCGTCGCAGGCGACGTGCTCACCCGCTGGCACCGCCAGCGCGGCGAGAAGGTGTGGTACCTCACCGGCACGGACGAGCACGGTCAGAAGATCATGCGCACGGCCGAGGCGAACGGGGTCACCCCGCAGGCCTGGGCCGACAAGCTCGTCACGGAGTCCTGGAAGCCCCTGTGGGAGCACCTCGACATCGCGAACGACGACTTCATCCGCACCACGCAGAAGCGGCACACCGACCGCGTCCAGGAGTTCGTGCAGGACCTGTACGACAAGGGCGAGATCTACAAGGGCGGCTACGAGGGCCCGTACTGCGTGGGCTGCGAGGAGTACAAGCTCCCCGGCGAGCTGCTCGACGGCGAGGGCGAGTACGCGGGCCAGAAGCTGTGCCCGATCCACAAGAAGCCGGTGGAGATCCTCAGCGAGGAGAACTACTTCTTCAAGCTCAGCGAGTACGGCGAGAAGCTCCTCGCCCACTACGAGGCCAACCCGGGCTTCATCCAGCCGGAGTCCGCGCGCAACGAGGTCGTGAACTTCGTCCGCCAGGGCCTGCAGGACCTGTCCATCTCCCGCTCGACGTTCGACTGGGGCATCCCGATCCCCTGGGACGACAAGCACGTCATCTACGTGTGGGTCGACGCGCTGCTGAACTACGCCACGGCGGTCGGCTACAACGAGAACCCGGAGAAGTTCGGGGCCACCTTCCCCGCCGACGTGCACCTGGTCGGCAAGGACATCCTCCGCTTCCACGCGATCATCTGGCCGGCCATGCTGATGGCGCAGGGCCTCCCCCTGCCGGGGAAGGTCGCCGCGAACGGCTGGCTGATGGTCGGCGGCGAGAAGATGAGCAAGTCCAACCTGACCGGCATCAAGCCGCAGGACCTGACCTCGCACTTCGGCGTGGACGCGTACCGCTGGTACTTCCTGCGGGCGATCGCCTTCGGCCAGGACGGCAGCTTCTCCTGGGAGGACTTCTCCGCCCGCTACACCAGCGAGCTGGCGAACGACTACGGCAACCTGGCGTCCCGCGTGGCCGCGATGGTCGGCAAGTACTTCGGCGGCGAGCTGCCGGCGGCGACGGCCGACGGCGAGGCGGAGCGGGCGATCCACGACGGCCTGGCGAAGGCCGTCACGGAGGCGGACCGCCGTATCGGCGAGGAGCTGGACTTCCAGGGCGGCATCCTGGCGGTGTTCGACTTCGTGAAGCAGGTCAACGGCTACATCACGGAACAGGAGCCCTGGAAGGTCGCGAAGGACACGTCCGACGAGGGCAGGGCCCGCCTGGCGACGATCCTCTACACGGCCGCGGAGTCCCTCCGCGCGGTGGCGGTCCTGCTCAACCCGATCATGCCGGAGACCTCCGCCAAGCTCTGGGACTCCCTCGGCGCGGAGCCCGGCCTCGGCGCGCTCGCCGACCAGAAGGTCCAGGAGGCCGGCACCTGGGGCGTCCTGCCCGCCGGCTCGACGGTCACCAAGGGCGCGGTCCTCTTCCCGCGCCTCGAGGAGAAGCCGACCGCGTAGAACGCACGACGTACGTCCAGAGGCCCGGAAACGTCACGTTTCCGGGCCTCCGGCCGCATCGTCACCCGCACCGTCTCCTGCAACCAGCCCGGCCGACGCGACGCCCCGTCCGCACCGAACGAAGCGCCCAAGCTCCCAGCCCGTCGCGCGGCCACCGCCCCGAAACAGGAACCGCCGCGCCGCCGCGCCCTCCCCGCCGTACCGAAGCCCGCGTACACCTCCCCCGACCTCCTCCGGGCGGCCACCGAGGTCCTCGCCGGCCTCCGTCGCGAGGACCCCCGCCTGCTGCTCTCCGCCACCGACGCCGAACATCTCGCCCCCGGCGTCGTCGCCTGGCTGGAACGGGACCTCACCCCCACCGCCATACGCAAGGCCCTGGCCGACGACCTGCCCCAGGAGCCCCTGATCCGGCCCGCCGCCTTCCTGGCCCACCGCCTGACAGCCAAACTCCCGCCCCTCCCGCCGTACCACGCCCCCGAACCGCCCGCGCCCGTCCGGTACCCCCTGCGCACCTGCGACACCTGCGACACCTGCGACACCTGCGACACCTGCGACCACGCCTACCGCGGCCCCGACCTCCACCACTGCCAGGGCTGCCTCGCCCTCCGGCAACCGCCGCCCACGGTCGCCTGACGAGCCGGCCAGACCCGGCGCCCGCCGGAAATCGGCTCGTAGCCGCCTTCACCCGTCCAGGTGAACATCATCAACTGCGCTCCAGCAGGCCCTGGTTACAGACCTACGCTCCATGCGGAACACGTATTGGCATGTGCTAGAGGCAATTCTCTCGCCATCTCACTCTCACAGGAATCCGTATGGTCAGCTCGCCCCACGAGGCGATGCACCGCATCTTCCAGGAACATCCGGGCCTCTTCTCCGGGGTTTCCGAGGTACTCGGCATCGACTTCCCCCCACCCACCTCGGTCACCGTCCTGCCCAACGACCTCACCGAGACCAGCCCCGTCGAACGCCGCGTGGACACGCTCCTGCGGCTGGACGCGGAGGACGGCGAGCCGCTGCTCCTCGCGGTCGAGGCCCAGGGCGGGAAGGACCCCCAGAAGCCTGCCAGCTGGGCGTACTACACCTCGTACCTGCTCACGAAGTACCGGCTGCAGCCACTCCTGCTGGTCGTCTGCCAGGACCGCGCCACCGCGGAATGGGCCGCGCGCGAGGTCAGCTTCGGTCCCCGTCAGTGGCCCCTGCTGACCCTGCGGCCGCTGGTCGCGGGACCGCACAACATGCCGGTGATCACCGACCCGGCCGAAGTCCGCAAGGACCTCGCCCTCGCCACGCTGTCCGCGATCACGCACGCCACGCATCCGGACGCCGGGGCCATACTCAAGTCAATGACGACCGTTCTGCGGGACACACCGCAGAGCATCGCCGACCCGATCATCGAGCTCATCGCACAAGGCCTGGGCAAGCACCCGGCCGCACAACTGTGGAGGAAACTGGTGGCCGTGGACCTCTCCTTTTACAAGTCACCCCTCTCCGAGGAAATCCGAGACGAAGGCCGGGCCGAAGGCCGGGCCGAGGGCGAGGCGCGCCGCGCCGCCGAGGACGTCCTGGACATCCTGGAAGTGCGCGGCATCGACGTCCCCGAAGCGGTCCGGGAACGCATCACCGACTGTGGCGACCCCGAAATCCTGCGCCACTGGCACCGGCGTGCCGTCACGGTCCCGACGGCCGCAGAGATCTTCGAGGACGAGTAGTCACGGCTGTCGGAGGGGCCTCCCCGCGCTGCCCGCCGGGGATTGCGCGTCCTCGGACCGCCCGGCGGACGCCGTGAGGGGCCCGGGAACGCGTCCCGGGCCCCTCACGGTCCGTGGCGCGGCGGACCGCGCGACATGGGTGCGCGAGGGCCGGGGGCTCGTGGTCTCCCGGCCCTCGCGCGTCTCGGGTGCTACTGGAGCACGCCCGCCCCCGTCGTCGTCGCCAGCGACGTCGGCAGGCTGCCCGCCGAGGCCTCCAGACCCGCCGTGAGGGCCGGGGTCCAGTTGACCGTGGTCTTCAGGTCCTTGGACGAGGCGGCGTTGTAGGCGGCGACGAGGTCGGTCACCGTGCCGTTGACGAGGTTGCCGGAGCCCTTGACCGAGCCGGTGCCGTCACCGCTGAGGAGCTTGGCGGCCTTCGCGCCGGACGGCAGCTTCCAGTAGTTGTTCTCCGCGACGACCTGGGCCTTGGCGCGGGAGTTGATGCTGTACTGCGGCGTGTACCCGTTGAGGGGCGTGACGTCGTAGTAGTTGTTGTAGATGTGGATCTGGCCGATGCGGGCCAGCGGGGCGCGCTGCATGATGCCCTTCCACACGTTGTGGTGGAGGGAGACGCGCAGCTTGCCGACGCTGTCGGTGTCGCTGCTGCCGATCAGCATCGTCTTGTCGTGGTTGGTGAACTGGTTGCGCGAGACGGTCACCAGGTCGGAGCCCTTGGTGATGTCGAGGGCGCCGTCGTGGATCTGGTACTCGCGGCCGAAGTACTCCGGGTTGGCGCTGTCGAAGTGCGGCGCGTCGGTGAACGTGTTGTGGTCCGCCCACACATGGGTCGCGCCGCGCAGGGACACCGAGTCGTAGTTGGAGTTCCAGTTGCCGTCGTCGCCGTCGGTCGGGTCCCACTGCGGGAAGCAGTCCTCGGTGGCGGCGAAGGTCAGGTTGCGGACGATGACGTTGTCCACGTTCTGGATCTGGAGCATGGCCCCGGTGAGGCCCGCGTTCGTGCCGGGGACTCCCACGACCGTCGTGTTGGCGGGGACCTTGAGGACGATGTTCTTGCCCTGCTTGGCCTGCGCGGCGGCGCGCGCCGTCTCCTGGGTGCCGGAGGGCAGCTTGGAGCGGCCGTAGGTGGCCGGGTCGTAGGCCTTGAGGTAGGCCGACAGCGAGTAGCCGGTGCCGGAGGCGTAGTCGGCACAGGTCAGCTTCTTGCCGCTGTCGTCGGTGTTGGCGTCGATCATGCCGTTGACCTTGATGATGCGGGGCGTGGTGTCGGACGCCGAGCCCAGCGCCTTCACGAGCTGCGCGCGGGTGGAGACGGTGAAGGTGTGGGCGGCGTCGGCCTTCGTGCCGCCGGTGGTGCCCGTACCGGAGGACGCCCAGCCGTCCTTCGCGGCGAGCGTCTGGTGGTACAGGTCGACGGTCCCGGCGTTGGCGTTCATCACGAGGACACCGGCGCCGGCGCCCGCGGCCACGACGGCCGCGCAGACGACTGCGGCACGACGGGAGCGGAGGGACCGGCGGTGGGAACGAGCAGCCACGAGGCTTCCTTACGGGGGAGGAGCGGGGTTACGCCCTGTCAGTGGCCGCCGCGCGGTGAAGGGTTGCCGCGTGCGGAGATTTTTCCTGCCCGCCTTTCCCGCCACGCGATGTCGTCCGAGTCCGCCTCCACGACGCCCCACCCGGTTCCGCTCACCTCCAGCTCACCGCGGGTGGCGGGTGCGGTGCGCTGCCGGAGACGGTGACGTGCTCGCGCGCCCCGGTGCGCCGCCCCACGACGCCGACGGTGGCGCGGAGGCACTCGGGCCGTCCTTCACAGCCAAGGCCCGTGGGCGGTCGCCATACCGGCGAGGAGCATGACGACGTGGTCCCCACCGGGCGCGCTCGCCGGCCAGAAGGTCCAGGAGGCCGGCGCCCGGGGCGACCTGCCCGCCGGCTCGACGGTCACCGAGGGCGCGGTCCTCCTCCCGCGTCTCGAAGAGAAGCCGACCGCGTAACACGCTCGCTACAGCCGGGGCCCGGGGGACGACGGGACCTTCTCCCGGGCCCCGCGTTTTGCGAAGATCATGTGAAGACGGCCGAGGTCCGGCCGTCACCACTCACGTGGGGGGACTCGTTCCATGGCACTCTTCGGCAACGCGCACACCGTCGACCCGGCCCAGGCGCAGCAGGACTACGCCCGTCTGCTGGGCCACGGCGAGCAGGTGCACGCCGCGTTCCTGCTGATCCGCGACACCATCCTGTTCACCGACCGCCGCCTGATCATGGTCGACAAGCAGGGCATCACCGGCAAGAAGGTGGAGTACCACTCCGTCCCGTACCGCAGCATCACCCACTTCGCGGTGGAGACGGCCGGCACCTTCGACCTCGACGCCGAACTGAAGATCTGGATATCCGGCACCCCGGCCCCCATCGAGAAGACCTTCACCAAGGGCGTCGACATCTACGAGGTCCAGGCGATCCTCACCCAGTTCGTGGCCCGCTGACCCGACCGGGTGAACGCCTCACAAGAGCGTCGGGAGGCCCTCGGCCTCTTCACCCCGGAGGGGCCGGCGGCCTGCGGACCCCTGCACGTGGAAGGGGCCCGGAACCGAGTCGGTTCCGGGCCCCTTCACCACTGCCGGGGTTACTTCGGCTGAGGCTTGCGCACCGTCAGGTGGAGCTCCTTCAGGCGGGCCTCCTCCAGCTCCGTCGGCGCGCCCATCATCAGGTCCTGGGCGTTGCCGTTGAGCGGGAAGGCGATGGTCTCGCGGATGTTGGGCTCGTCGGCGAGGAGCATGACGATGCGGTCCACGCCGGGCGCGATGCCACCGTGCGGCGGGGCGCCGAAGCGGAACGCGCGGAGCATGCCGGCGAACTTCTCCTCGACCGTCTCACGGTCGTAGCCCGCGATCTCGAACGCCTTGAGCATGATCTCCGGCTCGTGGTTCCGGATCGCGCCCGAGGACAGCTCGACGCCGTTGCAGACGATGTCGTACTGCCAGCCGAGGATGGACAGCGGGTCCTGGGTCTCCAGGGCCTCCCGACCGCCCTGCGGCATCGAGAACGGGTTGTGCGAGAAGTCGATCGCGCCGGTCTCCTCGTCCTTCTCGTACATCGGGAAGTCGACGATCCAGCAGAAGCGGAAGACGTTCTCCTCGAACTGGCCGGCGCGCTTGGCGGCCTCGACCCGCACCGCGCCCATGATCTTGGAGACCTCGTCGAACTCGCCCGCGCCGAAGAACACCGCGTGGCCGGGGGCCAGGGAGAGCCGCTTGGTCAGCTCCGCGACGTTCTCCTCGGTGAGGAACTTCGCGATCGGGCCGGACAGCGCGCCGTCCTCGCCGACGCGCACCCACGCCAGGCCCTTCGCGCCCTGGGAGACCGCGTAGTCACCGAGCTGGTCGAAGAACTTGCGGGGCTGGCCGGAGACGTCCGGCACCGGCAGGGCACGTACGTGCTTGCCCGCGAAGGCCTTGAACTCCGAGCCCTCGAAGATGTCGGTGATGTCGACGAGCTCCAGCTTGGCGCGCAGGTCCGGCTTGTCGGAGCCGTACTTCAGCATCGCCTCGCGGAACGGGATGCGCGGGAACGGGGACGTCACATGACGGCCGTTGCCGAACTCCTCGAACAGCTCGGTCATGAGCTTCTCGATCGGCTGGAAGACGTCCTCCTGCTCGACGAAGCTCATCTCCACGTCGAGCTGGTAGAACTCGCCCGGCGAGCGGTCCGCGCGGGCGTCCTCGTCACGGAAGCAGGGCGCGATCTGGAAGTAGCGGTCGAAGCCCGAGATCATCAGCAGCTGCTTGAACTGCTGCGGCGCCTGCGGCAGCGCGTAGAACCTGCCGGGGTTCAGCCGGGACGGGACCACGAAGTCGCGGGCGCCCTCCGGGGAGGTGGCGCTCAGGATCGGCGTCGCCATCTCGTTGAAGCCCAGCGCGGTCATCTTGTGGCGGATCGCCGAGATGACCTGCGTACGCAGCATGATGTTGCGGTGCATGCGCTCGCGGCGCAGGTCCAGGAAGCGGTACTCCAGGCGCCGCTCCTCGTTGACACCGTCCTCGGCGTTGATCGTGAAGGGGAGCGGGGCGGCGGCGCCCAGCACCTCGACCACGGAGACCTCGACCTCGACCTCACCGGTCGGCAGCTCGGAGTTGACGTTCTCCGTGCCGCGCGAGACGACCTTGCCGTCGACGCGGACCACGGTCTCCTTGGAGAGCTTGTCCAGCGCCTCGTACGCCTCGGTGCCCGGGCGGGCCACGAGCTGCGTGATGCCGTGGTGATCGCGCAGATCGATGAAGAGGATGCCGCCCAGGTCGCGCCGATTGTGCAGCCAGCCACTCAGCCGGACGTCGGTGCCGACGTCAGAGGCGCGGAGCTCGCCGCAGGTGTGGGACCTGTACCGATGCATCGTCGTTCATCCAGCCTTCGCGGATCGGGGTCGTCGTTTCACGTGAAACTCCCCCCAAGCCTACCGGCCGGCCCAAGATCGCTTCTCCGTCATTACCGGCCGGGCGCAGTGGCAGTTTCCGACACCGTCTTCATAAAGTGGTGCAATGCGCACTGGTGAGCCCCTGCCCGCCCTGGGGGACGTCCTCGCCGCCCTCGACACCGGCCTGTGGCACTGGGACACCGCGTCCGGGCTGGTCACGGTCGACGCCGTGGCGGCACGGCTGCTCGGACTCCCCGCCGAACAGGTCACCCTCACGGAGGCCCAGATCCGGGCCCGTCTGCACCCCGTCGACTGGAACGAGATCACCGGAGTGGTCCAGCTCGCCGTCGCCGAGGGCACCCTCGCCGAGGTACGCATCCGGATCATGGACGACCAGAACCGGGTCGTCCGGGTGGTGCGCAGCCGCTCCAGGCCCTCCTTCGACCGCGCCCGCAAGGCGTACGTCCTGACCGGCACCCTTCAGGAGGTCGCCGAGCCCCGGCCGGGCACACCCGCCGGGCGCAGCGCGGTCACCGGCGACTGGCGGCGCTCCCGCGAGGCGTTCCTGCTGGACGCGGGCCGGGCGCTGGCGGAGGCGCGGTCGACGCAGGAGGTGCTGCGGGTCGCGGCCAACCTGTCGATGCCGGGCTTCTCACCGGACGGACTGGCCGTGTTCGGCGTCGAGGGCGACCGGCTCACGATCATCGGCCACCACGGCCAGGAGCCCGATGACGACCGCCCGTTCACGTACATGCCGCTGGAGACGGACTACCCGGCCGCCGAGGTGGTGCGCACGGGCCGCGCGGTCTACCTCTCCTCCCCGGAGCAGTACAAGGCCCGCTACCCGCTCACCTGGCCGCTCGCCCAGCGCTTCGGCCGCCAGTCCTGGGCCTTCCTGCCGCTGACCGCGTCCGGCCGCACGATGGGCGCCTGGCTGGCGGCCTTCGCCTACCCGGTCGCGTTCACCCCCGACGAGCGTTCCGTGCTGACCACGGTCGCCCGGATGCTGGCCCAGGCGCTGTCCCGCGCGGGCACGGCCGAGAACCAGCGGGAACTGAGCGAGGGCCTGCAGCGCACGATGCTGCCCGAGCTCGGTCCGGGCATCCCGGGCATGAGCATCGCCGCCCGCTACGTCCCCACCGGCGGCGGGCTCCAGGTCGGCGGCGACTGGTACGACGTCATCCCGCTGCCGAGCGGACGGTTCGCGATGGTCATCGGGGACGTCCAGGGCCATGACGTACGCGCGGCCGGGCTGATGGGCCAGCTGCGGATAGCCCTGCGGGCCTACTCCTCCGAGGGGCACCGCCCCGACGCCGTGCTCTCCCGCGCCTCCCGCTTCCTGCACGGGATCAACGAGGCGGACCCGGTGGAACTGCGTTTCGCGACCTGTCTGTACGTCGAGGTCGACCCGGTGACCGGGGTACTGGAGGTGGCGCGCGCCGGGCATCCGGACCCGGTGATCCGCATGGCCGACGGGACGGTGCTGGCCCGGCCGACGGCGGGCGGGCTGCCGCTGGGCGTCGACCCGGACGCCGACTACCCCACCACCCGGCTCGTCCTGGAGTCCGGCGAGACCATGCTGATCTGCACGGACGGGCTGATCGAGACCGGCGGCCACGACCTGGAGACCGGCTGGCAGCGGCTGCGCACCATCCTCGAGGAGCACAAGGGCAACCAGGAGGAACTGGCCGACGCCCTGGTGCAGGCGGTGCACGGCCCCTCCTCCCACCACACCACCGGCCCGCTCGCCGACCGCCGCGAGGACGACATCGCCATGATGCTGCTGTCCCGGGAGGGCGAGGGCTGCGGCTGCGGCGTGGGGTCGGACACGGTGGAGCAGCCGGTGCGCCGCACGGCGCTGACGGTGGCGCAGGCCGAGCCCGAGCGGGTCTCGGTGGCCCGCCAGCAACTGCGCGAACTGCTCCACGACTGGTCCTCGCCGGACCAGGTGGACTCGGCGGTGCTGCTGCTGTCGGAGATGCTCACCAACGTCCTCGTGCACACCGACACCGACGCCCTGCTGCTCGCCGAGATCACCGGCGGCAGCGACGGCCGCCGGATGCGCATCGAGGTCACCGACGCCGGCGACGACCTGCCGCACATGCGCCGGCCGGGCGAGCTGGCGTCCTCCGGACGCGGCCTGGTCCTGATCGAGCTCCTCGCCCACACCTGGGGCGTCGCCCCGCGCGGCAGGGGCAAGAGCATCTGGTTCGAGCTGTACGAGACGGAGGGGGCCGGTCCCGGCTGAGCGGCCGGGAGGTGTGTCAGGCCGCCGGCGTCCTCACCGCCCGGTCCGCCGGTGTTCACGCGAATCCGCGCGGCGCTGTCCGGCGGGCGGGGGCGGAGCCGCGGGCGGCGGCACGGGCGCTCCGGCGTGGAACGGGTTGCCGTGCCCGGGGAGCCGGCCGTCCTGCGGCAGGTGGCGCAGCCGGCCCGCCGGGTCGGTCACCGGTGTGAACCCTGCGTCCCGCAGACGAGCGGCGTACTTCTCCCTGAACCGTCGGTTGACGGCGAACCCGACCGGCAGGAGGGCCATCAGCGCCGCCCAGAAGACGGCGGTGAGGACGACGGCCGTGGCACCCGAGCCGAGCAGGAGGCCGAACGGCAGGGCCAGCGGGACGGCCGCGATGCCGGCGAGCAGGACCATCTGCTTGTCGGTGTACATCGTGCTGATGTCGAACGTGATGCGGGCCTTGAGGAGCTCGACCTCCTCGGGCGCGAGGCGCGGCAGCTCGCCGCCGTGGGCGGCCCCCGGATAGCGCGCCCGGTTGCGCGCGGCCCGCTCGCGGGCCTCGGGGCCGGGATCGGGCACGATCACGATCAGGTACTGGTCGCCCTTCGGCCCGCCGCCCCGGCGTACGTCCGCGTACGCGTACCCGAACTTCTGGGCCATGGCGGCCAGCCGGGCGAGCTTCGTCGTGGTCGGCATGGCGCTGGTGACCCGTACGGGCTCCCCGCTCTCCATCTGCCGCAGCATCTTCCGTACCCGGCGCTCACCCATCGGTACCCCGCCCTCTCCTCGGCGATCCCGGCCGCGTACGGACATGATCATGTCCGTACGCGGCCGGGATCACTGCCGGACGCGGGCAGTCTTCAGGCGTCGTCGTTGCCGACCGCAGGTCCGCCCTCCGACATGCCGTGCACCGCCGGGACCGTGCCGAGCCGGCCCTTCTGGAAGTCCTCGAAGGCCTGCTGGAGCTCGTCGCGGGTGTTCATCACGAACGGGCCGTAGTGGGCCATCGGCTCCCGGATGGGCCGGCCGCCGAGCAGGACGACCTCCAGGTCCGGGGTGCGGGAGTCCTGCTTCTCGTCCGCGCGGACGGTCAGCGAGGAACCCGCGCCGAAGACGGCCGTCTGGCCGACGTGGACCGGGCGGCGCTCGGCACCGACCGCGCCCTTGCCCGCCATGACGTACGCGAGACCGTTGAAGTCCTCGCGCCAGGGCAGGGTGATCTCCGCGCCCGGCGCCAGCGTCGCGTGCACCATCGTGATCGGCGTGTGCGTGACGCCCGGGCCCTCGTGGCCGTCCAGCTCACCGGCGATGACGCGCAGCAGCGCGCCGCCGTCGGGGGAGGTGAGGAGCTGGACGGAGCCGCCCCGGATGTCCTGGTAGCGCGGCGCCATCATCTTGTCCTTGGCGGGGAGGTTCACCCACAGCTGGAGCCCGTGGAAGAGCCCGCCGGACATGACGAGCTGCTCCGGCGGCGCCTCGATGTGCAGCAGGCCGGAACCCGCCGTCATCCACTGGGTGTCGCCGTTGGTGATGGTGCCGCCACCGCCGTGGGAGTCCTGGTGGTCGAAGATCCCGTCGATGATGTAGGTGACGGTCTCGAAGCCGCGGTGCGGGTGCCAGGGGGTGCCCTTCGGCTCCCCGGGCGCGTACTCCACCTCACCCATCTGGTCCATCATGATGAACGGGTCGAGATGGCGGTAGTTGATCCCGGCGAACGCCCGGCGCACCGGGAAGCCCTCGCCCTCGAAACCGCTCGGCGCGGTCGTGACGGTGAGCACGGGGCGTGCCACGGCGTCGGCGGGCGCGGTCACACGGGGCAGCGTCAACGGGTTCTCGACGGTCACTGCAGGCATGTCGGTACCTCCTCGGGTACACCCATTTTAGTTGAGCATTGAACTTCCTGCCACCCCGAACGAAGAGAGCCCGGAGGACATTCCCTCCGGGCCCGGTGCTTCAGGAGTGGCGTGCGCCGGCCGTCCGCGCGGCGACGGCCTCAGCCGTACATGCGGCGCATCGCGAACTCGACCATCTGCTCCACGGCCTTCGCGTCGAACACCATCCGGTGCTCGCCCTCCATGTCGAGCACGAAGCCGTACCCCGTGGGCAGCAGGTCGATCACCTCGGCGCCGGTGATCACGAAGTACTTGGACTCCTTGCCCGCGTACCGCCGCAGCTCCTTCAGCGAGGTGAACATCGGGATCACCGGCTGCTGGGTGTTGTGCAGGGCGAGGAATCCGGGGTTGTCGCCGCGCGGGCAGTAGACCTTGGAGGTGGCGAAGACCTGCTGGAAGTCCTCGGCCGCCATCTGCCCGGTGGTGAACGCGCGCACCGCGTCGGCGAGCGAGGGCGCGGACGGCTCCGGATACAGCGGCGCCTGCTGCCCGTACCCGCCCTGCATCTGCTGCTGCGGCGGGACGTAACCCTGCTGTGCCCCTGCGCTCTGGTCGTAGCCGTACATGCCGCACAGACTACTGATCCGGCGGGAGGGCTGGGTCACAGATGTCCGGATCGGGGTTGCTTCTTATTACCGACGGGTAGCATCATCGGAACTACTTGCCGGTACGTGAATCAGTCGCGAGGAGTCAGTGCCTCGCCGATACCTCTCCAACGGGAGCCGTCGCCATGGGGCACTACAAGTCGAATCTCCGCGACATCGAGTTCAACCTCTTCGAGGTGCTCGGACGCGACAAGCTGTACGGCACGGGTCCGTTCGACGAGATGGACGTCGACACCGCGAAGAGCATCCTGGAGGAGCTGACCCGGCTCGCGGAGAACGAGCTCGCGGAGTCCTTCACGGACGCCGACCGCAACCCGCCGGTCTTCGACCCCGAGACCAACACCGCGCCGGTCCCGGCGTCCTTCAAGAAGAGCTACCAGGCCTTCATGGACTCCGAGTACTGGCGCCTGGGCCTGCCCGAGGGCGTCGGCGGCACCACGGCTCCCCCGTCGCTGATCTGGGCGTACGCGGAGCTGATCCTGGGCGCCAACCCGGCCGTGTGGATGTACTCCTCCGGCCCGGCCTTCGCCGGGATCCTGCACGACGAGGGCAACGAGACGCAGAAGAAGATCGCCCGGATCGCCGTCGAGAAGCAGTGGGGCTCCACCATGGTCCTCACCGAGCCGGACGCCGGCTCGGACGTGGGCGCGGGCCGCACCAAGGCCGTGCGGCAGGAGGACGGCTCCTGGCACATCGAGGGCGTGAAGCGGTTCATCACCTCCGGTGAGCACGACATGTCGGAGAACATCCTCCACTACGTGCTCGCGCGTCCCGAGGGCGCCGGACCCGGCACCAAGGGCCTGTCCCTCTTCCTCGTCCCGAAGTACCTCTTCGACTTCGAGACCGGCGAGCTGGGCGAGCGCAACGGCGCCTACGCCACCAACGTCGAGCACAAGATGGGCCTGAAGGCCTCCAACACCTGCGAGATGACCTTCGGCGACCGCCACCCCGCCAAGGGCTGGCTGATCGGCGACAAGCACGACGGCATCCGCCAGATGTTCCGCATCATCGAGTTCGCCCGCATGATGGTCGGCACGAAGGCGATCTCCACGCTGTCGACGGGCTACCTCAACGCGCTGGAGTACGCCAAGGAGCGCGTCCAGGGTCCGGACCTGGCCAACTTCATGGACAAGTCCGCGCCCAAGGTCACCATCACCCACCACCCCGACGTGCGCCGCTCGCTGATGACGCAGAAGGCGTACGCGGAGGGCATGCGCGCGCTGGTGCTGTACACGGCGTCGGTGCAGGACGCGATCGCGGTGAAGGAGGCGGCGGGCGAGGACACGAAGACCGAGCACGCCCTCAACGACCTGCTCCTGCCGATCGTCAAGGGCTACGGCTCCGAGAAGGGCTACGAGCAGCTCGCCCAGTCGCTGCAGACCTTCGGCGGCTCCGGCTTCCTCCAGGAGTACCCGATCGAGCAGTACATCCGGGACTCCAAGATCGACACCCTGTACGAGGGCACCACCGCGATCCAGGGCCAGGACTTCTTCTTCCGGAAGATCGTCCGCAACCAGGGCGCGGCGCTGAACTCGCTGGCCGAGGACATCAAGAAGTTCCTGGCGCTCGGCGAGGGCGGCGAGGAGCTCGGCGCGGCCCGCGAGCACCTGGCCAAGGCGGCCGTCGAGCTGGAGGCCATCGTCGGCCTGATGCTCACCGACCTCGCGGCCACCGAGCAGGACGTCAAGAACATCTACAAGGTGGGCCTGAACACCACCCGTCTGCTGATGGCGTCCGGTGACGTGATCGTCGGTTACCTGCTCCTGCGCGGTGCCGCGATCGCCGCCGAGAAGCTCCCGACGGCCTCCGCCAAGGACGTCGCCTTCTACACCGGCAAGATCGCCGCGGCGAAGTTCTTCGCGGCCAACGTCCTGCCCGGCGTCACCCTGGCCCGCAAGGTCGCCGCGGGCGTCGAGCTGGACCTGATGGAGCTGGACGAGGCGGCGTTCTGACCCCTTCCGGGACCTCCCGGACCTCCTCCGGATCTCCCGGACCTCCTCCGGGCCTCCCGGGACCTCCCCGGACAGACCCCACGAGATCCGGCCGGACCCCGCCCGAGGGCCCGCTCCCGCACAGGGAAGCGGGCCCTCCCGCTCGTTAAGGTGAACCCATGAGCGAACCCCCCCGCTTCGATCGCGGCCACACCGACGACCTGATGTCCTTCCTGGCGGCGAGCCCCACGCCGTACCACGCCGTGGCGAACGCCGCCGAGCGGCTGGAGAAGGCGGGCTTCCGGCAGGTCGCGGAGACGGACGCCTGGGACGGGTCGGCAGGCGGCAGGTACGTGCTGCGCGGCGGTGCGATCATCGCCTGGTACGTCCCCGAGGGCGCAGGCGCGCACACCCCCTTCCGGATCGTCGGCGCCCACACCGACTCCCCCAACCTGCGCGTCAAGCCCCGGCCCGACAGCGGGGCGCACGGCTGGCGCCAGGTCGCCGTGGAGATCTACGGCGGGCCGCTGCTCAACTCCTGGCTCGACCGCGACCTGGGCCTGGCCGGCCGGCTCTCCCTGCGTGACGGCTCCACCCGGCTGGTCAACGTCGACCGCCCCCTGCTGCGGGTCCCCCAGCTCGCCATCCACCTGGACCGCTCCGTCAACGCCGACGGCCTCAAGCTCGACAAGCAGCGGCACATGCAGCCGGTGTGGGGCCTGGGCGACGACGTGCGCGACGGCGACCTGATCGCCTTCCTGGAGGAGACCGCGGGGCTCCCGTCCGGCGAGGTCACCGGCTGGGACCTGATGGTGCACTCCGTCGAAGCACCCGCCTACCTGGGCCGCGACCACGAGCTGGTGGCCGGCCCGCGCATGGACAACCTGCTCTCCGTGCACGCCGGCACGGCCGCGCTCGCCGCCGTGGCCGCCAAGGGTTCCGGCCTCTCCTACATCCCCGTCCTCGCCGCCTTCGACCACGAGGAGAACGGCTCCCAGTCCGACACCGGCGCGGACGGCCCGCTGCTCGGCGGTGTCCTGGAGCGTTCGGTGTTCGCGCGCGGAGGATCGTACGAGGACCGGGCCCGCGCCTTCGCCGGCACCGTCTGCCTCTCCTCCGACACCGGCCACGCCGTCCACCCCAACTACGCGGAGCGGCACGACCCGACGCACCACCCGCGCGTCGACGGCGGCCCCATCCTCAAGGTCAACGTCAACAACCGCTACGCCACGGACGGTTCCGGACGGGCGGTCTTCGCGGCGGCCTGCGAGAAGGCGGACGTCCCGTTCCAGTCCTTCGTCTCCAACAACGCGATGCCGTGCGGCACCACCATCGGCCCGATCACCGCCGCCCGGCACGGCATCAGGACCGTCGACATCGGCGTGGCCATCCTGTCGATGCACAGCGCCCGCGAACTGTGCGGCGCGCAGGACCCGTTCCTGCTCGCGAACGCCCTCGTCGCGTTCCTCGACGGCTAGTCGACCGCCCCGCGGCGCATGGGTGACGCCCGCCCGGGTACCCGGTCCGCACCGGAAACACCGGACAGGGAGGCGACACTCATGGGCCTCGGCGGATGCATCATCCTCATCGCCGTGGGAGCAATCCTCACGTTCGCGACCGACTGGGACATGCAGGGTGTCAACCTTGACCTGGTCGGCGTCATCTTCATGATCGTCGGTCTGATCGGCGTCGCGACGTTCAGCAGCATCGCCCGGCGCAGGCGGGTCGTGGTACCCCCCACCACCCCGGTCGTGGACGACACCACCCGCCCCCGCACCCGCGACGGCTACAGCGACGGGTACGGGGTCTGACCGGCCGACAGGAACCACCGAAGGGCGCGGGAGAACGTCTCTCCCGCGCCCTCGTCGTGCCCGGAGGGGTCAGCCCGTCGGGCTAGTGTCCGCGTCCCGGAACCGGGCGCGGGGAAGGGCTGGCGGCATGAGATTCCTTGTGCGGGACCGGATCCTCGGGATCGGGGACGACTACTGGATCGAGGACGACCGGGGGAACCAGGTCTTCCTCGTCGACGGCAAGGCGATGCGGCTGCGGGACACCTTCGAGCTGAAGGACACCGAGGGGCGCGTCCTCATCGACATCCGCCAGAAGATGTTCGCCCTGCGCGACACGATGGTGATCGAGCGCGGCGGGGAGCCGCTGGCGACGGTCCGGCGCAAGCGGCTGTCGCTGCTGCGCAACCACTACCGGGTGGCCCTGGCGGACGGCGGCACCGAACTGGACGTCAGCGGCCGGATCCTCGACCGGGAGTTCGCCGTCGAGTACGACGGCGAACTGCTCGCCGTGATCTCCCGGCGGCTGCTGAGCGTACGGGACACCTACGCCGTCGACGTCGTGCGCGAGGACGCGGACCCGGCGCTGCTGATCGCGGTGGCGGTGTGCGTGATCAACCTGGCGGAGAAGGAGCGGGAGGGGTAGCGGGGAAAAGGCAGGGGCCGGTGGGCCACCGGTGCTGCCGTGGTGCAGCGGGCCCTCCTTCCGGGCATCCATCGCAGATGACTGCGCGATGACACGACGGAAGGGCGGACGGATGACGACCGGTGGAACACGCGGCGGACGCGGAGCGGGAACGGGTGGGCGCGGCGGCGCACGGACGGCGGTGCTGATGGCCGTGACGGCGTTGCTCTCGACGCTGGTCGGCGCGGCACCGGCCGTGCCGGTGGCGCCCTCCGGCCCGTCCCGGGCGAGCAGCGCTCCAGCACCCTCCGGCTGGCACACCGTCTGGGCGGGCTCCCAGCAACGGCTCGCGCAGACCACCCTGAACGACCAGTCGGTGCGGTCGATCGCCCGCCTGAGCCAGGGCGGGAACGCCGTACGGGTGCGTGTCCAGAACGAGTTCGGCACCGAGCCGCTGAGGATCGGGCGCGGCACGGTCGCCCTGAGCGACGACGGGAGGAGCGCCGCGGTCCGCGCCGGCACCACCCGGCCCCTCACCTTCCACGGCCGTACGTCCGTCACGGTGCCGGCCGGCGGCGACGTGTGGAGCGATCCGGTCGCCCTCACGACGGCACCGCAGAGCGACCTCGCGGTGAGTCTCCACGTGCCCGGCAGCGTGCGCCCCGGCGAGCACGGCGCGGCGTACCGCGACAACTACCTCACCGAGCCCGGCAGCGGTGACCACGTCGCCGACACGGACGCGGCGGCGTACACGAGGACGGTGGGGTCCACCTACCTGGTGAGCGCGGTGGACGTACGCAACCCGCGGCTGCGCGGCACGATCGTCGCGTACGGAAGCTCCGTGGTGGACGGCGCGGGCAGCACCGACTGCGGCCCCGGGTGCGACGGGAACGGCAACAACAGCCGCTGGACGGACGTCCTCGCCCGCCGCATCACCGCGGAACTGCCCGCGCACCGGCAGCTCGCCGTGGCCAACGCCGGCATCAACGGCACCCACAGCGCGGCCGGCTGCCCGGACGCTCCCGCGTCGGTCGCCGGACTCGAAGCCGGACCGCGCCTGCGGCGCGACGTCCTGGCACTGCACGGCGTGACCGGGGTGATCTACTTCTACGGCACCAACGACCTGCAGAACAAGTGCACGTCGGACCAGATCATCAGCAGCTACAAGGACGTCTTCGCACGGCTCCACGAGGCGGGCATCGAGGTGTACGTCGTGCCGAGCACCCCGCGCCCGATCTACACCGACCGGATGAACCGCTACCGCTGGGACATCGGCGCGTACGTGGGCGACCAGGGCGACTGCGGCGGCGAGTGCGACGGCGTCGTCGACTTCGACCACGCCATCTTGGACCCGGTGAGCCCCAACAGCATCAACGGGGCGTACGACGTCGGCGACGGGATCCACGTCAACAAGGCGGGCCACGAGGCCGAGGCGAAGGCCGTCCCGCTGCGCATGCTGCTGTCCTCGGCCCGGCGCTGACCGGCACGTCTCCGGGCGGCCGCCCCACCCCGTGCTTCCCGCGGCGGGGCGGTCTACCCGGTGGTGTGCCGGGGAGCGGCCAGGCCCAGGACGCGGTCCTTGAGGGCCGGGAAGCGTTCGCGGGTGCCCGCCACCGTGGTGGGGTCGAAGTCGACCGTGAGGATCTGCTCGCCGGGGCCCGCCTCCGCCAGGACCTCGCCCCACGGATCCACCACGATCGAGTGACCCGCCTGTGGAACTCCCGCGTGCGTCCCGGCCGTTCCACACGCGAGGACGAACGACTGGTTCTCCACCGCCCGTGCCTTGGCCAGCAGCGTCCAGTGGGACCGGCGGCGTTCCGGCCAGCCCGCCGGGACGACGAGGGTCTCGGCACCGGCGTCGACGAGACCGCGGAAGAGTTCGGGGAAACGGAGGTCGTAGCAGGTCGCCACACCGACGACGGTGTGCGGCAGACGGACCGTCACAAGTGCGTCGCCCGCCCCCATCAGCACGGCCTCGCCCTTGTCGAAGCCGAAGCGGTGGATCTTGCGGTAGGAGGCGGCCGGCTCACCGGAGGGGGAGAAGACGAGCGAGGTGTTGTAGAGGGTGCCGTCAGGGGCACGCTCGGGGATCGAGCCCGCGTGCAGCCACACGCCCGCGTCGCTCGCGGCCTTGGCCATCGCCTCGGAGGTCGGCCCTTCGAGCGGTTCCGCCTCACTGCCGAACTCCTCGTACGCGAACGCGCCCGTGGTCCACAGCTCCGGCAGCACGACGAGATCGGCCCCGGCCTGATCCCGTACCATCCCGGCGACCCGGAGCCGACGCGATTCGACCGATTCGTCCTCGTTCACGGCGACTTGGAGCAAGGAAGCGCGCACACTACCACCGTCCTGGCATTCGACCCGCGCACACGGGCCTACGATCGTCACACGAAAGCACTGCCGGGGTGCCTCACAGCAGCGTAACTTAGCGTCCCGAGACACCCGCCGAGTGCAGCCACCGCCCACTGGCACCGCCGCCACAACCTGCCCGTGTACCGACCGCCGAGGGGTCCCGTTTCCGTGAGTCTGCATCCCACCCTCCAGCCCTACGCCGACGCCTGGACCCACTCCATCGAGGCGATATCCGAGCTGGTGCAGCCGCTCCCGGAGGCCGACTGGAACCGGCGGACGCCGTGCCCGGGCTGGTCGGTCCGCGACGTCGTCTCGCACGTCATCGGTCTGGACTCCGAGATGTACGGCGACCCCCGCCCCATCCACACGCTGCCGCGCGACCTGTTCCACGTCACCAACGACCACCAGCGGTACATGGAGATGCAGGTCGACGTGCGCCGCCACCACACGGCGCCCGAGATGACCTCCGAGCTGGAGCTCTCGATCATCCGCCGCAACCGCCAGCTGCGGAACGAGAACCGCGAGCCCGGCGCCAAGGTGCGCGGCCCGCTGGGTACGGAGCTGACGCTGGAGGAGTCGATGCGCCGGCACGCCTTCGACGTGTGGGCGCACGAGCAGGACCTGCGCACGGCCCTCGGCCGCCCCGGCAACCTCGACTCCCCCGGCGCGCACATCGCCCGTGACGTGCTGCTCGCCGAGCTGCCGCGCGTGGTCGCCGAGCTGGCGCAGGCGCCGCGCAGCTCGGCCGTGGTCCTCGACGTCCACGGTCCCGTGGAGTTCCTGCGCACCATCCGCGTCGACATCCAGGGCCGGGGCACCCTGGAGACGGCCCCGGCCCTCGGCCCGGCCGCCACCCTCGTCCTCGACTGGGAGACCTACGTCCGCCTGGCCTGCGGCCGCGTGACGGCGGAAGCGGTGACGGACAGGGTGAAGACGGAGGGCGACCTGGACCTGGCGGCGGCGATCCTGAGGCACTTCGCGGTCACCCCGTGATGGTCGCGGGCAATCGTGCCGCAGGGGCGATGGGGATCCCCCGCTCGAGCGAAGCCGAGAGTGGGGGAGGGTGGGCGATGGGGGCACCTCCCAGGCCGTTCAGGCACTGGGGGAGGCACCCGGCAAGCGCCGGCCGCGCGGCCCACCCCCGCCCAGCAGCGACACCGGGTGCCGTCACACAGGCACGTGCACCGAGCTCACCCGGCTCGCCACCAACCGCTCCCGCTCCCTGCGCACCGCCCGCCTCCGCAACCGCAGGATCTGGGTGACACCCAGAACCTGCAGCACGAACACGGACGAGAAGGCGACGGCATAGTCGTCCCCCGTCGCGTCCAGCAGCACCCCGACCGCGAACAGCGTCGTCATGGAGGCCACGAACCCCCCCATGTTCGTGATCCCCGACGCCGTCCCCTGCCGCTCGGCCGGATTCGCCGGCCGCGCGAAGTCGAACCCGATCATCGACGCCGGCCCACAGGCCCCCAGCACCACGCACAGCACCACCAGCAGCCACATCGGCGCCGTGTCCGCCGGACAGACCAGGGTCGCGGCCCACAGCGCCGCCGTCGCCCCCACCGTCCCCAGCGCCAGCGGCAGCCGCGCCCCGTGATGCCGGGCGATGACCTGGCCGTAGACGAGCCCGAAGACCATGTTGGACAGCACGACGAGAGTCAGCAGCTCACCGGCGACCGCCCGCGACAGCCCCTGCGCCTCCACCAGGAACGGCATCCCCCACAGCAGCAGGAACACCATCGCCGGGAACTGGGTCGTGAAGTGCACCCACAGCCCCAGCCGCGTCCCCGGCTCCCGCCAGGAGGCGGCGATCTGACGGCGTACATAAGCAGCCCCCTGGTGCGGCACCGGCTCCGGTTCGTGCTCCTCGGGGTGGTCCTTGAGGAAGAACAGGAGCAGCACGAACACCACGACACCGGCCACCGCGCTCCCCGCGAACGCCGCCGTCCAGCCGATGCCGTGCAGCAGCCGCGCCAGGACCAGCGTGGAGACGAGGTTGCCCGCCATGCCGGCCAGCCCCGCCATCTGCGCGATCAGCGGCCCGCGCCGGGCCGGGAACCACCGGGTGCCCAGCCGCAGCACGCTGATGAACGTCATCGCGTCACCACAGCCGAGCAGTGCCCGCGAGGCGAGCGCCATGCCGTACGAGGGTGAGAACGCGAAGCCGAGCTGCCCGGCCGTGAACAGCACCACGCCGATGCCCAGCACCTTCTTGGTGCCGAGCCGGTCGACCAGCAGCCCGACGGGTATCTGCATGCCCGCGTAGACCAGCAGCTGGAGGATGGAGAAGGTGGACAGGGCGGAGGCGCCCACGTCGAAGCGATCGGCGGCGTCGAGACCGGCCACACCCAGCGACGTACGGAAGATGACGGCGACGAAGTAGACCGAGACGCCGATCCCCCACACGGCGAGGGCGCGCCGTCCGCCGGGAGGATCCCCGGGCAGCGTGCCGCTCATCGCACCTCGCCCCTGGCCAGGTGGGAGAGCCGGCCGACGTGCCGGTGGACGACCTCGACGGCCGCCTCCGCGTCGCCGGAGCGCAGCGCCTGAAGGATCTCCCCGTGCTCGGCGAGGGTCTTGGCGATCCGGTCCGGGTGGGAGTGCATCACGGCGACGCCCATCCGGAGCTGGCGGTCGCGGAGCTGGTCGTAGAGGCGGGAGAGGATCTCGTTGCCGCCGCTGCGGACGATCTCGGCGTGGAAACACCGGTCGGTGACGGAGGCCGCGGCGAAGTCACCGGCCGCGGCCTGCTCCTTCTGCCGGGCGAGCAGCTCCTCCAGCCGCTCGATGAGTCCGGGCGGCGCGGGTACGGCCTTCCGGGCGGCGTGCTCCTCGACGAGCAGCCGGGTCTCGACGACGTCGGCGATCTCCTGCGCGGAGACGGGCAGGACGAGGGCGCCCTTCTTCGGGTAGAGCTTGAGCAGCCCTTCGCCCTGCAGCCGCAGCAGTGCCTCGCGCACGGGGGTCCGCGAGACCCCCACGGCCTCGGCCAGCTCGCCTTCGGTGAGCAGTGTCCCGCCCTCGTAGCGGCGGTCCAGGACGCCCTGCTTGACGTGGGTGTAGACGCGGTCGGCGGCGGGGGGTTGCTTCACGGGGGCCATGCTGGTCATGCGGACAGGATAGATACAACACGCACGCATGGAAGAATCCATCCACGATGCGGACTCGAAGAAGTCCGAAGTGACCCCGGTTCGCGCACAACCATCCGCACGCACCGCGAGTCAGAAAGACGCGGCCCCTTTATGGGCCGCGTCTCAACTTGGCCGCAGGGTACGGCCATTCCAGGCAATCGGGGTATTCGACTTGAAGATCGACATTCAGGGCTTCCGTGTCCGCAGAGCCGCCGGCGTCGCCGTGACCACCGGCGCCCTGCTCGCCTCCGGGGCCCTCTACGCCGCGCCCGCGCAGGCCGCCGCCGCGCCGTCCATCGTCGCCAAGGGCGGCTTCGTGATGAACAACGCGAACGGCAAGTCGCTGTACACGAAGGCGGCCGACACGCGTCGTTCGACCGGCTCGACGACGAAGATCATGACCGCGAAGGTGGTGCTGGCGCAGAAGAACCTGAACCTCGACACCAAGGTCACGATCCAGAAGGCGTACAGCGACTACATCGTGTCGAAGAACGCCTCGTCCGCACGGCTGATCGTCGGTGACAAGGTCACCGTGCGCCAGCTGCTGTACGGGCTGATGCTGCCGTCCGGCTGCGACGCGGCGTACGCGCTCGCGGACAAGTTCGGCTCGGGCACGACGCGTGCGGCCCGCGTGAAGTCGTTCATCGGCAAGATGAACTCCGAGGCGAAGAAGCTGGGCCTGAAGAACACCCACTTCGACTCCTTCGACGGCATCGGGAACGGCAGCAACTACTCGACGCCGCGCGATCTGACGAAGATCGCGAGCAGCGCGATGAAGAGCTCCACGTTCCGTTCGATCGTGAAGACGAAGAAGTACACGGCGAAGACGAAGACCAAGACGGGCAGCACCCGCACGATGGCGCCGTGGACCAACACGAACTCGCTGCTCAGCAGCTACAGCGGCACGATCGGCGTGAAGACCGGCTCCGGCTCGGTGTCCAAGTACTGCCTGGTCTTCGCCGCGACCCGCAACGGCAAGACGGTCATCGGCACGGTCCTCGCCTCGTCGTCGTCCGCCCAGCGCGAGAAGGACGCGAAGAAGCTCCTGGGCTACGGCTTCGGCAAGATCTGACACCGCTGAACCGGAAAGGGGCCCACAGCAGTTACGCGTGGGCCCCTTTCGCGTGCCTCGCACTGCCCTCGGCACTGGGCGACGAGAGATGTCCGAGACCGTAACTGGAGGTTACGGTCTCAGCGTTTACGCAGGTGGAAAGCGGTGCCGAGAAATGTCACCGCGCCGACGACCTCGCCGTCGCCTCGGGCATCCGCCATACACGTCGCCATGAGCCGCCGCAGTGGTTTCGTTCACTTTCGCTCGCAGTCGTGAACATCATCGAACTGGCTGGCATATGCCCTCCTTTGCGCTCTACGTTCCGCAGCGGAGGTGGTTCATATGAACGAACCCATCAAGCGACCGCATTCTGCCGAACGGCACGAGGCGATCGACGTCAGCGACTTCGTGTACGCGGCCACCGGCGCCCGGGTCCGGAGGCTGACCATGCCGGACGGGTCTCACTGGTTCCCGGCGGTGGACGTGTGCAAGGAACTCGGCCACAAGAATTCCCGGAAGGCGCTCGCAGACCATGTCCCCGACGAGCACCGAGAGTGTATCGAGACCGTAAGCAGAGCTTACGGTCTCAGCATTCCCGCAGGTAGGGAGTGGCGTCGAGACTTGCAAGTCATCTCTCTGCAAGGCCTCATCCTGCTCGTCAACGCCTGCACCAAATCGTCCTGCGCCCCCTTCAAGCAGTGGGTCGCCGAGGTCATCGAGACCGTCCAGCGCGAGGGTTCCTACTCTCTCGACGAGGCCGAGGTGCAGCCCGCCGACCCCGGCGCCCCCATCGCCTACGCCATGCCGGAGCAGGTCGCCGAGGCCATCGTCCGGCTGGAGGCGCACAACCTTCGGCTGGACGAGGAGCTGGCCGACGGGCAACGCGAATCGATCGCTTTGCAGAAGGAGACGGTGGCCATACAGAAGGAGATGCTGGCCACGCAACAGGCCACGCTCACTGTCCAACAGGCCACGCTCGCCGTGCAGCAGGCCATGGTGCGGGCGCTGGAACGCATCGCGGACCGGTTCTACACCCTTGTCCTCGAGCGCCGGGCACCCTTCGGACGCCTCACCACGCGGCTCACCACCGAGTCCGTCCTTGCCGACTGGCGGCATCGGCTGTCCGTGACGGAGGACGTGTGGGCGGTGGCCGTGGTGATCGCGCCGGTGCTCGTCGAGCAGGGTGAGCTGCGCGAGCCGCTGGAGTCGATCGCCGCCCGTACGGGGCTTTCCGTGCGGCGCGTCAACGAGTGTCTGAGGCTGCTGCGCAAGCACGCCTGTATCCGCTCGCGGGGTGGGGCGGAGGACGCCGCTCCGGTGTACGTGCTCCCGTAGGTCCGAGCGGACCGGCACAGCAGGAGGGGCGTCGCAATCCGAAGTTGCGGCGCCCCTCCTGTCTCATGAACCTAGTGGTTCACAGCCCTCATGCCCAGCTGATCAACCGCTTCGGCTGCTCCAGGATCGCCGCCACGTCCGCCAGGACCTTGGAGCCCAGTTCGCCGTCGACCAGGCGGTGGTCGAAGGAGAGCGCCAGGGTGGTGACCTGGCGGGGCTTCACCTTGCCCTTGTGGACCCATGGTTGGGGCTTGATCGCGCCCACCGCGAGGATCGCGGACTCGCCCGGGTTGAGGATCGGCGTGCCCGTGTCGACGCCGAAGACGCCGACGTTGGTGATCGTGACCGTGCCGGCCTGCATCGCCGTCGGCGAGGTCTTGCCCTCGCGGGCCGTGGACACCAGTTCACCCAGGGACTCGGCCAGTTGCGGCAGCGTCTTGGCGTGGGCGTCCTTGATGTTCGGCACGATCAGACCGCGCGGGGTGGCCGCCGCGATGCCCAGGTTGACGTAGTGCTTGACCACGATCTCCTGGGCCGCCTCGTCCCACGACGCGTTGACGTCGGGGTTGCGCTTGATCGCGACCAGCAGGGCCTTGGCGATCAGCAGCAGGGGGTTCACGCGCAGGCCCGTGAACTCCTTGTCCTGCTTGAGCTCCTCGACCAGCTTCATCGTCCGCGTCACGTCCACCGTCACGAACTCCGTGACGTGCGGCGCCGTGAACGCCGAGCCGACCATCGCCGCCGCCGTGGCCTTGCGGACCCCCTTGACGGGGATGCGGGTCTCGCGGGCGGTGTCGTACGACACCGGGGCCGCGGGGGCGGCAACCGGTACGGCGGCGGCCGGGGCGGTCTCCTGCGGAGCCGGAGGCGCCACCGCCGCGTGGACGTCCTCGCGGGTGATGACGCCGTCCGGGCCGGTCGGGGTGACCGTCGTCAGGTCGACGCCCAGGTCCTTCGCCAGCTTGCGCACCGGCGGCTTCGCCAGCGGGCGCGAAGCCCCCGCGGCGGGGGCCGCCGGGGCGACGTGGCCGTTCAGCTCGTGCTGGACCGCTGCCACCGCCTGCTGGGCGGCGGTGTCCGGGGCCGCCTGCTTGCGGGGGCGGCGGCGCGTCGAGGACGTCGCCACGCCGTAGCCGACCAGGACCGGCTGGCGGGCCGCCGGCTGCTCCTCGGGCTCCTCGGCGGGGGCAGGTGCAGGTGCCTCCTCCTCCACCGGTGCCGCGCCGCCCGCGACGTCCACCGCGATGATGGACGTGCCCACGTCCACCGTGGTGCCCTCGGGGAAGTGCAGCTCGCGGACCACACCGTCGTAGGGGATGGGCAGTTCGACGGCCGCCTTCGCCGTCTCGACCTCGCAGACCACCTGGCCGTCGGTGACCGTGTCACCGGGCTGGACGTACCACTTGAGGATCTCGGCCTCGGTGAGGCCCTCGCCCACGTCCGGCATCTTGAACTCGCGTACGGACGCGTTCGTCATCGTCGTCACGACCCTCTCCTCAGTACGCCAGCGAGCGGTCGACGGCGTCGAGCACCCGGTCCAGGTCCGGGAGGTAGGACTCCTCCAGGCGGGCCGGCGGGTACGGGGCGTGGTAGCCGCCCACCCGCAGCACCGGGGCCTCCAGGTGGTAGAAGCAGCGCTCCGTGATCCGCGCGGCGATCTCCGCGCCGGAACCGAAGAACACCGGTGCCTCGTGGACGACGACCAGGCGGCGGGTCTTCTCCACCGACGCCTGGACGGAGTCGAAGTCGATCGGGGAGACCGAGCGCAGGTCCAGCACCTCCAGGGAGCGGCCCTCCTCGGCCGCCGCGTCCGCGACCTCCCGGCAGAGCTTCACCATCGGGCCGTACGCCGCGAGGGTGAGGTCCGTGCCCTCGCGCACCACGCGCGCGGTGTGCAGCGGGCCCGGGATCGCCTCGGTGTCGACCTCGCCCTTGTCCCAGTAGCGCCGCTTGGGCTCGAAGAAGATCACCGGGTCGTCGCTCTGGATGGCCTGCTGCATCATCCAGTACGCGTCCGACGCATTCGACGGGGAGACCACCTTCAGGCCCGCCACGTGCGCGAACAGCGACTCCGGGGACTCCGAGTGGTGCTCCACGGCGCCGATGCCGCCGCCGTAGGGGATGCGCACGACGACGGGCATCTTGACCTTGCCCAGCGAGCGGGCGTGCATCTTCGCGAGCTGCGTGACGATCTGGTCGTACGCCGGGAAGACGAAGCCGTCGAACTGGATCTCCACCACCGGGCGGTAGCCGCGCAGGGCCAGGCCGATCGCCGTACCGACGATGCCCGACTCGGCGAGCGGGGTGTCGATGACGCGGCTCTCGCCGAAGTCCTTCTGCAGGCCGTCCGTCACCCGGAACACGCCGCCGAGCTTGCCGACGTCCTCGCCCATGACGACGACCTTCGGGTCCGCGTCCAGGGCGTGCCGCAGCGACTCGTTGATCGCCTTGGCCAGGGCCATCTTGTCCGTCATGTCACTTACCCCCGTCCGCGTCCGCGAACGACGCCTGGTACGCCGCGAACTGCGCACGCTCCTCGTCCACGAGCGCGTGTCCGTCCGCGTACACGTTCTCGAAGATGGCGAAGTGGTCCGGGTCCGGCATGGCACGGACCGCTTCGCGCACTCGTTTGCCCAACGCCTCGCTCTCGGTCTCCAGTTCCGCGAAGAATCCCTCGTCCGCGTGGTTTGCGGACTCCAGATAGCGGCGAAGACGCAGGATCGGGTCCTTGGCCTCCCAGGCCAGGCGCTCCTCGTCGCCCCGGTAGCGGGTCGGGTCGTCGGAGGTGGTGTGCGCGCCCATGCGGTACGTGAACGCCTCGACCAGCGTCGGCCCCTCACCCGCGCGGGCCCGCTCCAGGGCCCACTTGGTGACGGCCAGGTTCGCCAGCACGTCGTTGCCGTCCACGCGGACGCCCGGGAAGCCGAAGCCCTGGGCGCGCTGGTACAGCGGCACGCGGGACTGCTTCTCGGTCGGCTCGGAGATCGCCCACTGGTTGTTCTGGCAGAAGAACACCACCGGGGCGTTGTAGACCGCGGAGAAGGTGAAGGCCTCGGCCACGTCGCCCTGGCTGGACGCGCCGTCGCCGAAGTAGGCGATGACCGCGCTGTCCGCGCCGTCCTTGGTGATGCCCATCGCGTAGCCCGTGGCGTGCAGGGCCTGCGAGCCGATGACGATCGTGTACAGGTGGAAGTTGTTGCCGTTCGGGTCCCAGCCGCCGTTGTTCACGCCGCGGAACATGCCGAGCAGGTTGGTCGGGTCCACCCCGCGGCACCAGGCGACGCCGTGCTCGCGGTAGGTGGGGAAGACGTAGTCGTCGTCGCGCAGCGCCCGGCCGGAGCCGATCTGTGCCGCCTCCTGCCCGAGCAGCGAGGCCCACAGGCCCAGCTCGCCCTGGCGCTGCAGGGAGGTGGCCTCGGCGTCGAAGCGTCGGGTGAGCACCATGTCGCGGTAGAGGCCGCGCAGGTCGTCGGCGGTGATGTCGGCGACGTACTTGTCGAACTCGGCGTTCTTGACGCGCTTGCCCTCGGGCGTCAGCAACTGGACGAGGGCGGGCTCGGCGCTCTTCCCGGCGCCGGTGGCCTTCTTGGTGCTGGTGGTGCGCTTGGTGCCGGTGGTGCCGGCCTTCGTTCCGGCGCTGCGTCGCGATGTGCGCGCGGCAGTGCTCTCCACGGTCACGTGTGCTCCTCCGTCGGTCCGGCCCCCGGGGTTGCCGGTAGGCCAGTGCGGCTCACCTGTTCTCGACCACCGGGCACGGGGTGGGTGCCACTCGGCCGGGAACAGGCGTGACAGGTGCCCCGGCGAGCGCCCTGCAAGAGGCACGTTACCCAGTGCTCCACATCTCTGTGAAACCCCTCTGACCTGCGATTTTGCTTGGATTTCCAAGTAAATCGGAGAAGGTGTCGAAGGCGCGCTGGTCACAGCCTCGCAGGAGGCCGGAGCAACGGCACGTTATCCCGGCCACCCCGGGCACGGGAAGGGTCGAGTTTCGCGACCGGAAGTGGTACGCCGCGCGGGGTGAGCGGGGGTGCGGCCGGGGTCAGCCGGTCACACCCTCGATGCTGCCCGTGCCGGCGTTCTCGCTGCCCGCGTCCGTGCCGCCGTTCTCGGTGCCCGCGTCCGTGCCGCCGTCCCCGGTGCCCGCGTCCGTGCCGCCGTCCCCGGTGCCACCGTCCCCGGTGCCGCCCGACTGGGTCGGCTGCGCGGACGTCGGCGGGGTGCTCGGCGCCTCGCTCGTCGGGTCCTGCGTCTCCGTGTACGTCGGCTCCTGGGACGGCGTGTACGACTGGTCCCAGTTCCCGCCGGACCCCGTGCCCGGGTCGGTCTCGGTCTCCGTGCCCGGGTCGGTCGTCTCCTCGGTCGCCTCGTCGCTCGGGCTCTCGCTGGACTTCTCGTCGCCGGTGCTCTGCGTCACGGACGGCGACGTGTCGGTCTTGCCCCCGCCCCCGCCGCCACCGCCGTTCTGCAGCGCCAGCGCCACTCCCGCCGCGACGGCGATCACCGCGAGCACCGCGAGGACCCACAGCTTGCCGCGGCCGCTGCCCTTGTTGCCGTGTCCCTCGAAGCCGCCGTCGTCACTGCCGTACCCGCCGCCGTACCCGGCGGGCAGGATCGGCTGCGGGATCGCCGCCGTACCGGCGGCGTCCGGGTGCGGCATCGCGGTCGTGCCCGCGAAGCCGGCCGCCGGGGTGCGCGGGCCCTCGTGCATCTCCACCGGGCCGGTGTTCCAGGTGCCGGTGTGGCCGCCCTGCTCGTAGAGCATCTGCAGCGCGTACTGGATCAGCCCGCGCATCTCCTCGGCCGTCTGGAAACGGTCGTCGGGCTCCTTGGCGAGGGCGCGCATGACCATGCCGTCCAGCTCCGGCGGGCAGGCGTCCGAGGCCTCCGACGGGGGCGTGGGGATGTCCTGGACGTGCTGGTAGACCACCGACAGCGGCGTCTCGCCCGTGAAGGGGGGCCGCAGCGCCAGCAGTTCGTACAGCAGGCAGCCGGTGGCGTACAGGTCGGACCGGTAGTCGACGGCCTTGCCGAGCGCCTGCTCCGGGGAGAGGTACTGGGGGGTGCCCATGACCATGCCGGTCTGGGTCATCGTCGTGGACGCGCCGTGCAGCGCGCGGGCGATGCCGAAGTCCATCACCTTCACGGCACCGTTGTGGGTGATGATGACGTTGGCCGGCTTGATGTCGCGGTGCACGATGCCGTGCTGGTGCGAGTAGGCGAGCGCCTCCAGGACACCGGAGACGATGATCAGCGCCTGTTCGGGGCCCGGGGCCTCGGCGTTCATCAGCAGGTCGCGGATGGTGCGGCCCTCGACGATCTCCATCACGATGTACGGCACCGACTGGCCGCCGACGACGTCCTCGCCGGAGTCGTACACGGCGACGATGGAGTGGTGGTTGAGACCGGCCACCGACTGCGCCTCGCGCGTGAAGCGCGCCTTGGAGACGGGGTCCTCGGCGAGGTCGGCGCGCAGCAGCTTGACGGCGACCGTGCGGCCGAGACGTACGTCCTCGGCGGCGAACACCTCGGCCATGCCGCCCCGGCCGAGCCTGTGGGTCAGCCGGTACCGGCCGTCGCCGACGAGTCCGCCGTTGCCCCAGTTGTCCGGCGCGTCCGAGATGCCGCCGCCAGTCGCCTCGGGGTCGGACGGGCCCTGAGCGCGCTGCTGCTGTGCCATCAGTCCTCGCCGTCGTTTCTGCCCGCGGTGCGCGCGGTGTTGTTACGGTCTTCGTCGGCCACGCTACAGCCTCGGCGTGTGCCCCCGGTCCGGGACGGGCCTCCAGGACCGGCACGAGACGGACCGGCCATGAAACCCGTACTCCGTACTGTCGTGCAAATTCCGTGTACCGGTAGTACGACCGCTGTAACGCTTCCGCGACGCTTCCTTCGCGTACGGTCACGGAACGGGCACCGCGCTTGACGTGTCAGTGGCCTGGGGCAGACTTGGCCGGGAATAGCGCATTGGATCTACGACGGATCGGCCACCGGGACGGCGGCGCCGGAGAGGCTACGGGGGACGCGGAACATGAGCCAGGACGGCGCACAGGGCCACAACGCGGGGCGGGCGCTCGCCGGCGGACGTTACCAACTGCGGGACCTGCTCGGCCAGGGCGGCATGGCCTCGGTCCACCTCGCCTACGACAGCGTGCTCGACCGCCAGGTCGCCATCAAGACGTTGCACACGGAACTCGGCCGGGAGCAGGCCTTCCGTGAGCGCTTCCGCCGCGAGGCCCAGTCCGTGGCGAAGCTCACGCACACCAACATCGTCTCGGTCTTCGACACGGGCGAGGACGACGTGGACGGCATGACGACGCCGTACATCGTCATGGAGTACGTCGAGGGCCGTCCGCTCGGCTCCGTGCTCGACGAGGACGTACGGCAGCAGGGCGCGATGCCCGCCGACAAGGCGCTGAAGATCACCGCGGACGTGCTGGCGGCCCTGGAGATCAGCCACGAGATGGGGCTGGTCCACCGCGACATCAAGCCGGGCAACGTGATGATGACCAAGCGCGGCGTGGTCAAGGTCATGGACTTCGGCATCGCCCGCGCCATGCAGTCCGGCGTGACGTCGATGACGCAGACCGGCATGGTCGTCGGCACCCCGCAGTACCTCTCCCCCGAGCAGGCGCTCGGCCGGGGCGTGGACGCCCGCTCCGACCTGTACTCGGTCGGCATCATGCTGTTCCAGCTCGTCACCGGACGGCTGCCGTTCGAGGCGGACTCGCCGCTGGCCATCGCGTACGCGCATGTGCAGGAGGAACCGCCGGTCGCGTCCTCGATCAACCGTTCGCTGCCGCCGGCCGTGGACGCGCTGATCGCCCGCGCGCTGAAGAAGAATCCGAACGAGCGTTTCCCCAGCGCGGAGTCCATGCGCGGGGAGTGCCTGCGGGTGGCGCAGTCCTTCCACCCGGCCCCGCCGAGCATCGTGCCGGGCGCGCAGGCGCAGAGCGGCGCGGGCGTCGGTTCCGCGGTGTTCCCGCCGGTCGGCCAGGCGCCACAGGCACCCACGGGCAACGTGCAGACGCCGTACCAGCCGGCGCCGGCGCCGCACCCGTACGGCACCCCGGCGCCGTCCGCGCCGTCGCCCGCGTACGGCTATCCGCAGCAGGGCGGCTACCGGACGCCCGCCCCGTCGCCGTACGCGCCGCAGCCGCAGACCCCGTCGCCGTACAACATCACGCCCCAGACGCCCGGCTCGGGCGGCTCGGGCGGTGGCCGGAGCAAGCCGGTGGTCATCGGGGCGGTCGTCGTCTCCCTCGTCGCCGTCGGCGGGCTGATCGCGGCGCTGATGATGAACGGCGGTGACGAGGATCCGCAGGCCGGCGGGGGTGGCAGCGCTTCGGCGTCGGCGTCGGCGACCAAGGCGGAGGGCTACCGCGGGCCGGACACGAAGAAGACGATCGACAAGGAGAAGTGCGAGGAGCCGTACGAGTCGACCAACGATCCCGACAAGATCCAGCTCCCCGACTTCAAGTTCAAGTACATCCAGTCGGTGAAGGAGTGCTTCCAGGCCGCCGGCTGGGGAGACTTCAAGATCGTCGAGGTCGACGAGAACACCTACGGCGAGGGCTCCGTCAGGGAGCAGTTCCCGCCGGCGGGCACGGACGTCGACCCCGAGGACATGCCCGAGATCACCCTCAAGGTCTCGACGGGCAACCCCCCGTCCTGACCCCGGGACGTACAAGACGTGACGAAGGGGCCCGGCACCGGATGCCGGGCCCCTTCGTGGCGTTCGGACAGGGACGTCGCGCGGTCTACGGGGACGTAGCGCGGTCTACAGGTACGGACCGCCCGAGCGGCCGCCCGGGTGCGGGTCCTCCAAGCCGTCGCCGACGCCGGGCGGGAGGGCGCGGCGCATCTGCTCCAGCTGGGCGCGCGCGGCCATCTGCTGGGCGAAGAGCGTGGTCTGGATCCCGTGGAACAGGCCCTCCAGCCAGCCCACCAGCTGGGCCTGGGCGATCCGCAGCTCGGCGTCGCTCGGGGTGGTCTCGTCCGTGAAGGGCAGGGAGAGCCGCTCCAGCTCCTCGACCAGCTCCGGGGCCAGACCGTCCTCCAGTTCCTTCACCGAACTGGCGTGGATCTCCTTGAGGCGGACCCGGCTGGCCTCGTCCAGGGGAGCCGCGCGCACCTCCTCCAGCAGCTGCTTGATCATGCTGCCGATCCGCATGACCTTCGCCGGCTGCTCCACCTGCTCCGTCACCGGGGTCTCGCGGGAGTCCTCGTCTCCGGTGCCGCCGCTGAGCGCCATACCGTCCTGGCCGACGACCAGGATCTGCGGATTCTCCGGCGACCGTTCGTTCCTCGGCATCTCCATGCCGCCATTGTCGCGCACGGCCGTGCACCGCTTCGGCGGTGCCCCCGGAAGTGGGGTTCTCCGGCGGGGGTCCACCCGACGGCCGTATCCGGAATGCCGGGAGCGCCCGGGAATGCCAGGCTGTTGGGCGTCCATCCGGCCCATCTTGCCGACGGTGTGACCGAGCACCGGCCGGCGCGGGAGGTCACGGTCGTGGCTCCATGGCTGCGTGTAGTGGGGGCGACGGTTGTTCTGGTCACGGGGGCGGCGGTGGTGCCGTACGGCCCTGTCGTGGCGCCCCTCGGCACGGGGGCGGCGTACGGGGTCGGCGCCGTTCCCCCTTCCGCGTCCCCGTCCCCTTCGCCCTCGTCGTCGCCCTCCGGGGAGCCGTCGCGGGCCGGGAGCCGGCCGGGTGAGGGCCGGGACCGGCCGGGTGAGGGCCGGGACCGGCCGGGGCGGCACGAGATGACCGAGAGGGAGTCACGGGAGCGGGAACACGGCGACCGGGAGCACGGCGACCGGGACGGTCCGGGCGACGGGGGCGCGGGTGCCGTACCGCGGAAGCCGGGGCGTGCCGAGGAGGTGAGCGAGCCGCCACCGCGGCCGGGGGACGACGAGGCCGTGTCCCGGGCGCCGGGCGCGGGCGACACCGTCCCGCGGACACCGGCGTCCCAGGCGGCGGTCCCCGTGCCCTCCGCGACCTCGCGGTCGGCGGAGCCGGACACGGTCGCCTCCTCCACCGAGCCCGTACTGCGCATCCTGCCGCTCGGCAGCGGCCTGATGCTCATCGGACTCGGCTTCGGCCTCGCCTTCGTCGCACTGCGCATGCGTCAGGGGCGCGGCACGTCCTGAGCTCTGCCCGGAATCCCCTGACGGGCCGCGGCGGCCACCCGCACACGGCCTCCCGGCACCCGGGCCGCGGCGTCACCGGGCGGCAGCGCCGCCGCCGGGCGGGCCTCCTGCCAGGACGCGGAACCCGGGGCCGGCCCAGGGTTCCGCGCCGTCTCCCTCCACCGCACCGAGTGGGACACGCACAGGGCGGTGCCGTACTCGGACGGGAACCCGCCCCCGGTGGGCGCGGCCGGCGTGCCGCGCCGGCAGTGGGGGCGGGCCCCGCCCCGGCAGCCGGTCCGGCTCAGTCCGGTGTGACCAGCAGGACCTTGCCGATGTGGCCGCTGTCCTCCACGACCCGGTGGGCGGTGGCCGCGTCCGGCATCGGGATCTCGCGGTCGATGACGGGACGGACCCGGCCGTCGGTGACGAGCGGCCAGACGTGTTCGCGTACGGCCGCCACGATCGCCGCCTTCTCCTCCAGCGGCCGGGCGCGCAGCGAGGTCGCGCTGATGGCGGCGCGCTTGCCGAGGAGGGCGCCGATGTTCAGCTCCCCCTTCACACCGCCCTGCATGCCGATGATGGCGAGCCGGCCGTTGACGGCGAGGGCCTGGACGTTGCGGTCCAGGTACTTGGCGCCCATGTTGTCGAGGATCACGTCCGCGCCCGCGCCGTCGGTGGCCCGCTTCAGCTCGGCGACGAAGTCCTGCTCGCGGTAGTTGATCAGGATGTCGGCGCCGAGTTCGGCACAGCGCTCCAGTTTCCGAGTGGTGCCGGCGGTGACGGCGACCCTCGCTCCGACGGCCTTCGCGAGCTGGATCGCCATCGTGCCGATACCGCTGGAGCCGCCGTGCACGAGGAGGGTCTCGCCGGGGCGGAGGTGGGCGACCATGAAGACGTTCGACCAGACCGTGCAGACGACCTCCGGGAGCGCCGCGGCCTGGTCGACGGTGAGCCCCTCGGGTACGGGCAGCAGCTGCCCGGCCGGGACGGCGACCTTCTCCGCGTAGCCGCCGCCGGCGAGCAGCGCGCAGACCTCGTCGCCGACGGCCCACCCGCTCACCCCGTCACCGAGCGCGGCGATCCGTCCGGAGCATTCGAGACCGGGGTGGGGGGAGGCACCGGGCGGAGGGTTGTAGAAGCCCTGCCGCTGGAGGATGTCGGCCCGGTTGACGGCACCGGCCACCACCTCGACCAGGACCTCGCCGGGGCCGGCCACGGGGTCGGGGACCTCGTCCCACACCAGCGCCTCAGGCCCACCGGGTTCGGGAATCGTGATCGCATACATGAGGGGGACGGTACTCCTGGGACGGGCGCGCGGGCCGGACCGGCCGCCCGGGGAAAACCGTGTGCGGAAGCGATGAGTTTGCGCGACGGTGAAGGTCTGTCCATGCGTAGCCCAAGCATGCGGAAGGACCCGAAGCATGAGCACGCAGACGTCCGGCCTGGCGATCGAGACCGCGGGCCTGGTCAAGACCTTCGGTGAGACGCGGGCCGTCGACGGCGTCGATCTCGCCGTGCCGGCCGGCACGGTGTACGGGGTCCTCGGACCGAACGGCGCCGGCAAGACCACCACCGTGAAGATGCTCGCCACCCTCCTGCGTCCCGACGGCGGCGAAGCCCATGTCTTCGGTCACGACATCGTGCGCGAGGCCGACGAGGTGCGCGGCCGGGTGAGCCTCACCGGCCAGTACGCGTCCGTGGACGAGGACCTCACCGGCACCGAGAACCTGGTCCTGCTGGGCCGGCTCCTCGGCCACCGCAAGCCCGCCGCCCGCACCCGCGCAGCCCAGCTCCTGGAGGCCTTCGGGCTCACGGACGCGGCCGGGAAGCAGGTCAAGCACTACTCCGGTGGCATGCGGCGCCGTATCGACATCGCCGCGTCCATCCTCAACACCCCCGACCTGCTGTTCCTCGACGAGCCGACGACCGGCCTGGACCCGCGCAGCCGCAACCAGGTGTGGGACATCGTGCGCGCGGTCGTCGCCCAGGGCACGACGGTGCTGCTGACCACGCAGTACCTGGACGAGGCCGACCAGCTGGCGTCCCGGATCGCCGTCATCGACCGCGGCAAGGTGATCGCCGAGGGCACCAAGGGCGAGCTGAAGGCGTCCGTCGGCGCCGGGTCCGTACATCTGCGGCTGCGGGACGCCGAGCAGCGGCCGCTCGCCGCCGATCTGCTGCGCCGCGCCCTCGACGCGCGGGTGCAGCCCGAGCCCGACCCGGTGGCGCTGACCGCCCGCCTCACCGCGGCCGCGAGCCACGACACGGCCGCCGAGCAGGCCGCCCGTGCGCTGAGCGAACTGGCTCGCGCCGGTGTCACCGTCGACAACTTCTCGCTCGGCCAGCCCAGCCTGGACGAGGTGTTCCTGGCCCTCACCGGCCACGACACGCGCGTGTCCGGCGCATCCGACCAGGACGACTCCCACGACCCGAAGGACGAGGTGGCGGCATGAGCACCACGACGACCACCGAGAGCGCCGAACTCGCCCCGGTGCGCACCGACTCCCTCGCCGAACTGCTGGTCGCCGAGGAGCGCCCGCCACGGCCCAGCGCCTGGTCGGCCTCGCTGACCTTCGGCTGGCGGGCGATCCTGAAGATCAAGCACGTGCCGGAGCAGCTCTTCGACGTGACGGCGTTCCCGATCATGATGGTGCTGATGTACACGTACCTGTTCGGCGGGGCGCTGGCCGGGTCGCCGAAGGAGTACATCCAGTTCCTGCTGCCGGGAATCCTGGTGATGTCGGTCGTGATGATCACCATGTACACCGGGGTCTCGGTCAACACGGACATCGAGAAGGGCGTCTTCGACCGGTTCCGCAGCCTGCCGATCTGGCGGCCGTCGACGATGGTCGGCTATCTGCTCGGCGACGCCCTGCGCTACACCATCGCGTCCGTCGTGATGCTGACCGTCGGCATGATCCTCGGCTACCGCGCCGACGGCGGGGTCCCCGGAGTGCTCGCCGGGATCGCGCTGCTGGTGCTGTTCTCCTTCGCCTTCTCCTGGATCTGGACCATGTTCGGGCTGATGCTGCGCACCGAGAAGTCGGTGATGGGCGTCAGCATGATGGTGATCTTCCCGCTCACCTTCCTGTCCAACGTCTTCGTCGACCCGCGCACCATGCCCGGCTGGCTCCAGGCGTTCGTCAACAACAGCCCCGTCACCCACCTGGCGTCCGCGGTGCGCGGACTGATGGCGGGTGACTGGCCGGCCGACGAGGTCGCCTGGACGCTGGGCTGGGCCGGACTGTTCGTGGTGGTCTTCGGGCCGGTCACGATGCGGCTGTACAACCGGAAGTAGGCGGCAACCGGAAGCAGACGGCCTCAGCCGCGGAACGGGCGGACGTCGGGCGCGATCTGTGTGCCCGGCGTCGCCCGCACGATCGTGATCAGCCGGTCCGTCAGCTCCAGCGTCCCGACGTCCCGGTCGTCGTAGCCGAGCACCCGGTGCCCGCGTACGACACTCACCACCAGGTCGCCGATCTCGCGGGGCGTCTTGCCCACCTCGACCTTTATGACCGGCCGCTCCACGATGTCGAGTCCCGTGCCCTGCTGGATCAGGTCCTCCATGACCATGCCGGCCGAGGGGCTGAGCACGGACAGCCCGAGCAGCCGCCCGGCCGCGCTGGCGCTGGTGATGACCGCGTCGGCGCCCGACTGCTTCAGCAGCGGGGCGTTCTCCTCCTCGCGCACCGCGGCCACGATCTTCGCGCCCCGGTTGATCTGCCGCGCCGTCAGCGTCACGAGGACGGCCGTGTCGTCGCGCTGCGTCGCGATGATGATCTGCCGTGCCCGCTGCACCTCGGCCCGCTTCAGCACCTCGCTGCGCGTGGCGTCCCCTATGACACCCGCGTAGCCGTCCGCCGTGGCCGCTTCGATCGCCTTCGCGCTGGGGTCGACGACCACGACCTGCTCCTTCCGGAGCCCGGTCGCGCAGACGGTCTTGATCGCGGACCTGCCCTTGGTGCCGAATCCGACGACGACGGTGTGATCGCGCAACGCGGACCTCCAGCGGTTCAGTCGCCACTCCTCCCGCGTGCGTTCGGTGAGGGCCTCGAGGGTGGTGCCGACCAGGATGATCAGGAACAGCACACGCAGCGGCGTGATGACGAAGATGTTGGTGAGCCGGGCGCTGTCGCTGACCGGCGTGATGTCGCCGTACCCGGTGGTGGAGAGGGTGACGGTCGCGTAGTAGAACGCGTCGAGGAGATCGAGGGTCCCGTCGGAGTTGTCGCTGTAGCCGTCGCGGTCGGCGTACACGACGAGCGCCGTCACCACCAGCACCACCAGGGCCCACGACAGCCGTTTGGCGACCTGGCGGACCGGGTGCTCCACCAGCTTCCTCGGGAGTTTCACCCGATGGGTCACCAGGTGTTCGTCCGCCTGACGAGCGATGGCGTCCTGGCCCGGAAGTTTCACGTGAAACACACCCCGATTCCCCCGGACGTCCAGGGCAGATCGAGCAGCTCCGTCTCCTGGCCGGGCCGTGCGCCGCCGGGGGGTACGACGGCGAGCGCGTCGGCCGCCGCGATGCCGCGCAGCATGGCCGGGCCGTTGTAGAGCAGCGGCAGCGCCCGATCGCCGCGCAGGGCGACCGGAACCAGCCGGGTGTCGTACGGGTGACCCTGCACCCCGTCCCGCAGCGGCAGCGTGTACGGCTCGGGGGCGGGGCGGGCCGCGAGGGTGCGCAGCAGGGGCTCGGCGAGCGTGAGCAGGCCGGAGACGGCGGCGAGGGGGTTGCCGGGCAGGCCGACGAGGTGCTGGTCGTCCTTGGTGCGGGCCAGGAGCATGGGGTGGCCGGGGCGCACCTTGACTCCGTCCACGAGGAGTTCGGCGCCGATGCGGCGCAGCGCGGGGTGCACATGGTCGACCGGGCCGGCGGCGGTGCCGCCGGTGGTGACGACGACGTCGGCGCCGGACGCCGTGATCGCCTCGTACAGCGCCTGTTCGGTGTCGCCGACCCGGCGCACGGCGGTGACCTCCGCGCCGAGTGCGCGCAGCCAGGGCGGCAGCAGCGGGCCGAGCGCGTCCCGGATCAGCCCGTCGTGCGGCAGGCCCTCGCCGAGCAGTTCGTCGCCGAGGACGAACACGTCGACGCGGGGGCGGGGGACGGCGGTGAGCGTGTCGTATCCGGCGGCGGCGGCCATGCCCAGGACGGGCGGGGTCACCGGCGTGCCCACGGGCAGCAACTGGTCGCCGCTGCGGCACTCCTGGCCGCGGGGGCGGATGTCCTGGCCGTGGGTGACGGTGTGCGGCGGCCGGGTGGCGGCGGTGACGTGCAGCCGGCCCTTGTCGTCGGTGCGGCCGTGTTCGCTGCGGAGTACTGCGGTGGTGTCCGGGGGGACACGGGCGCCGGTGGCGATACGGACGGCCTCGCCGTCGGTGAGCGGGGTGTGCGCGGCGTGCCCGGCGAGGACGCCCTCGTCCCGTACGGACCAGGGGCCGGGGCCGGAGACCGCCCAGCCGTCCATCGCGGAGGTGTCGAAGGAGGGCAGGTCGGTGAGGGCGGTGAGGGGGGCGGCGAGGGTGAGGCCCAGGGCCGAGACGAGGGGGACGGCGACCGGGGTCAGGCAGCCGGTGCGTCCGCGGGTGCCGTGGCGCGGGGCGTCCTCGGCGATGGCGCGGGCGTCGGGCCAGGCGGTGGCGTCGTGGTGCGGGTGCGTGTGGCGGGGGGTGTCCGTGGTGCCGCCGGGATGTTTCTTCACGAGGGCGAGCGCCTCCTCGACGTCGAGGTCGTCGGCGTTCTCGTCGGCCCGGGCGGCGCGCGCGGTCATCAGGCGTCCGGGCGGGTGTCGGGGGCTTCTGGGGTGGCGTCGGAAGCCTTGGGGGTGGCGTCGGGGGTTTCCTCGTCGGCCCAGCGCAGGGCGAGCGCCGCGGCCTTGCGGGCCGCCTCGGCGACGGCCTCCCGGTCACCGCCCGCCCGTGCGGCCGCGTAGCCGACGAGGAAGGTGGTCAGCGGCGCGGCGGGCCGGGCCACCCCGTGGGCGGCGTCGCGGGCGAGGTCGAGCAGTACGCCGGTGTCGACGTCCAGGTCGATGCCCAGCTCGTCCTTGACTGCGGAGATCCATTCATCCAACACGTGTCCATGCTCCCTGATGCGTGCCCTGGCAGTGGCGATGTCGTCCCAGGTGTCGCAGTCGAAGGACGCCACCGGGTCGGGGATACGGGTGAGGTCGAGCACGCCGGTCAGCCGGCGCAGGGGCAGCCCGGTCAGCTCGCCGTGCCGGCCGGTGAGCACGGCAAGCTCGCGGCGCAGGGGCCCGGTCCGGTACGCGGCGACGAGCGGCTGGTCCCGGCCGTCGGAATCGGTCAGCAGCACGCCGTCGGCGGTGCCGTGCCGGAGGGGTGCCAGCAGTCCCCGCACCGTGCGGCGGTCGAGGAAGGGCAGGTCGGCGGAGAGCAGGACGACCTGGTCGGCCGTGGTGTGCCGGAGTCCGGCGGCGAGCGCGGCCAGGGGGCCGCCGCCCGGGGGTTCCTCGCGGGCCCAGATCACGGGCCGTGCGGTGGGGCGGGCACCGGCGACGACCACCGTGGTCCGGGCGCCGGCGCAGGCCGCGAGCACCCGGTCGAGCAGCGCCCGGCCGCCCACCCGTACCCCGGGCTTGTCCGCGCCCCCGAGCCGCCGGGCGGCGCCACCGGCGAGCACGACGGCGTCGTACGCGGAGTCGGGGTCCCCGGAGGAGCCGTCGGAGGGACCACCGGGAGGATCGCCGGAAGAATCACCAGAGGGATCGCCGGAAGGACCGCCGGGTGGCTGATACTCGGTCACCCTCCGAGTATGCGTGCCCCCACGATCACAGGGAACGCGGGGGCACCGAGACGCGGCCGGAGAGACCGGTGACTCGAAGCGGACTCACAGCGTCCGCAGCAGCACCGCCGGTTGTTCGACACAGTCCGCCACGTACCGCAGGAAGCCTCCCGCGGTGCCGCCGTCGCAGACCCGGTGGTCGAAGGTGAGCGAGAGCTGCACGACCTGCCGCACCGCCAGCTCGCCCTCGTGCACCCATGGCCTGGGGACGATGCGGCCGACGCCGAGCATGGCGGCCTCGGGGTGGTTGATGATCGGTGTGGAGCCGTCGACGCCGAACACGCCGTAGTTGTTCAACGTGAAGGTGCCACCGGTGAGTTCCGCCGGCGTCAGCGTGCCGGTCCGGGCCGCCTCGGTCAGCCGGGCGAACTCGGCCGTGAGCGACTCGGCGTTCCGCGTGTGCGCGTCCCGGACGACGGGGACGACCAGCCCCCGGTCGGTCTGCGCGGCGAAGCCGAGGTGCACGTCGCCGTACCGGACGATCTCCCTGGCCTCGGTGTCCACCGAGGAGTTGAGCTCGGGGAAGCGGGCGAGCGCGGCGGTGCAGATGCGGGCCAGCAGGGCGATGACGGATATCTTCGGCCCGCCCGCCGTGGGGGTCCGGGGGTTCCCCCCGGAAGAATGCTGCATCGCGGCCCGTGTGCGCATCAGTTCGGTCGCGTCGGCGTCCACCCAGCAGGTCGCGTCGGGGATCTCGGTACGGCTGCGGGAGAGCTTGTCGGCGACGGCCCCGCGGATGCCCTTGAGGGGGACACGGGTCACGCCCGAGGTGCCCGCGGCCGGTGCCGGCGCGCCCGCGCCCGCCCGGTCGGTCCGCGTGCGCGGTTCGCCGGCCGTCGTACCCGGGCGCCCCTGAGCGGCGGCGGCGCGCAGGGCGTACTCCACGTCCGCGCGGAGGATCAGCCCCTCGGGTCCGGAGCCGGTCATCTCCCGCAGGTCCAGACCGTTCTGCCGGGCCAGCCTGCGCACCAGGGGCGAGATCACGGGGACGGGGCCGTCCACCGCACCCCGGGTGCGGGCCTGCGCGGCGGTGGGCTGCTCGGTCCTGAGCTGTCCGTTCGCCACGGGGGTGGAAGGGGCGGAGGGTGCCGTGGGTACGGCGGGGGTCGCGGGTGTCGTCTCCGCCGGACGGACGCGGCGGCGCCGGGCCGGTGCCTCCGCGGTGCCGTAGCCGACCAGGACATTGCCGGAGCCCCCGGCGGCGGGGGTCCCGCCGCGCGCACCCTCGGATTCCGCGGATTCCGCGGGGCTCGCCTCCCCGGCCGGGCGGCCGTCGGCCGGCTCGCCCACCGCCACCGTCAGCAGCGGAGCGCCGACGGGCAGTTCCGTGCCCTCCGCGCCGAAGCGGGCCGTGACGACACCGCCGTAGGGGCAGGGCACGTCCACCATCGCCTTGGCCGTCTCGACCTCGACGACCGGCTGGTCCACGGCGACGACGTCACCGACCTCGACCAGCCAGCGCACGATCTCCGCCTCGGTGAGCCCCTCACCGAGGTCGGGCAGCTTGAACTCCAGCACCTGTGCCATCAGCTCTCGGCCTCCCATTGCAGACGCCCCACGGCGTCCAGGATCCGGTCCACTCCGGGCAGGTGGTGGCGCTCCAGCATCGGCGGCGGGTACGGCAGGTCGAACCCGGCCACACGCAGCACCGGCGCCTCCAGGTGGTGGAAGCAGCGCTCCGTGACCCGGGCCGCGATCTCCCCGCCCGGGCCGCCGAAGCCACCCGACTCGTGGACGACGACCGCACGCCCCGTCCGCCGTACCGAGGCGCACACCGTCTCGTCGTCGAACGGCACCAGGGAGCGCAGATCGACGACTTCGAGGTCCCAGCCCTCGGCCCGGGCCGCCTCGGCCGCCTCCATGCAGACGGGTACGGACGGCCCGTACGTGATGAGCGTGGCGCTCCGCCCTGAGCGCCGCACCACCGCACGGCCTATCGGTTCAACGGCCGTCGGCTCCTGTGGGTTCCAGGAGTCCTTCGACCAGTACAGCCGCTTGGGCTCCAGGAAGACGACCGGGTCGTCGGAGGCGATGGAGGCACGCAGCAGCCCGTAGGCGTCGGCGACGGTGGCGGGCGTGACGACGTGGAGCCCCGGGGTCGCCATGTAGTACGCCTCGGAGGAGTCGCTGTGGTGCTCGACGCCGCCGATGCCGCCGCCGTAGGGGACACGGACGGTGAGCGGCAGGGGCATCTTCCCGCGCGTACGGTTGCGCGTCTTCGCGACGTGCGAGATCAGCTGCTCGAAGGCCGGGTAGGCGAACGCGTCGAACTGCATCTCCACGACCGGGCGCAGTCCGTACATGGCCATGCCGACGGCCGTGCCGAGGATGCCCGCCTCGGCCAGCGGCGTGTCCGTGCAGCGGTCCGCGCCGAACTCCTCGGCGAGTCCGTCGGTGACGCGGAAGACCCCGCCGAGGGTGCCGACGTCCTCGCCCATGACGTGCACGGACGGGTCGGCGGCCATGGCGTCGCGCATCGCGCGCGTGAGGGCCTGCGCCATGGTGGCCGGCTTGACGGCGACGGTGGTCATCGCTGTGTCCCTTCCGGCTCGGCCTCGGCCGCCAGCTCGGCCCGCAACTGCTCGCGCTGCTCCAGGAGCTGGGGGGTGGGCTCGGCGTAGACGTGGGTGAAGAGGTCCAGGGGGTCGAGCGCCGGGTCCTGGTTCATGCGGGCCCTCAGATCGGCGGCCATGGTCTCGGCGTCCCGGCGGGCGGTCTCGACACCGGTCTCGTCGAGCAGTCCGCGCCCGGTCAGCTCGTGCTCCAGCAGGGCGATCGGGTCGTGCCGCTTCCAGGTCTCGACCTCGGCGTCGCCGCGGTAGCGGGTCGCGTCGTCGGCGTTGGTGTGGGCCTCCACGCGGTACGTGATCGCCTCGACCAGGGTCGGACCGCCGCCCGCGCGGGCGCGGCGTACGGCGTCGGCCAGGACCTCGTGCACGGCGGCGGCGTCGTTGCCGTCGACCAGGCGGCCGGGCATGCCGTAGCCGACGGCCTTGTGGGCCAGCGACGGGGCCGCGGTCTGCTTGGCGAGCGGTACGGAGATCGCGAAGCCGTTGTTCTGGACGAGGAAGACCACCGGTGCCTGCCAGACGGCGGCGAAGTTCAGCGCCTCGTGGAAGTCGCCCTCGCTGGTGCCGCCGTCGCCGACCATGGCGAGCGCGACCACGTCGTCGCCCTTGAGGCGGGCGGCGTGCGCGAGACCGACGGCGTGCGGCAGCTGGGTGGCGAGCGGGGTGCTCAGCGGGGCCACGCGGTGCTCGTGGGGGTCGTAGCCGGTGTGCCAGTCGCCGCGCAGCAGGGTGAGGGCCTCGACGGGGTCCACTCCGCGCGCGACGACGGCGAGGGTGTCGCGGTAGCTCGGGAAGAGCCAGTCCTGCTCCGCCAGGACGAGCGCGGCGGCGACCTCGCAGGCCTCCTGGCCGGTGCTGGAGGGGTAGACCGCGAGACGGCCCTGCTTGGTGAGGGCGGTGGCCTGCGCGTTGTAGCGGCGGCCCTTCACCAGCTCCGTGTACAGCCGGCGCAGCAGCTCCGGATCGGCCTCGGCGGCCGCCTCGGTGCCGAGCACGCGGTACGGCTCCGCGTCGGGCAGCAGCGGCGCGGGGTCGGTACGGGGCTGCCAGGCGGGCGGCGGGGTCGGTCGGTAGGCCCCCCGCTGCTCCATGACCGTCATGACGGCACCTCCTCGTGGGATGTCGGAGGCGCGGCGTCTGTGACGCGCCTCACCAACCGATTGTTCGGTCGCCGGCACATTTTGGCTACGGGTGGCACCAGGCTGTGGACAAACGGTTCTCCACAACCTGAGATGGATGCAGGACGTCCACGGCGGAGAGGTGGGGGCGGGTGGCATCTGAACAAATGGCCGAAGGCCAGGAGGGGACCGGGCCGCTCGCTCCCGCGCGGCCCCTGGACGCCATCGACCAGGACATCCTGCGGATGCTCCAGGCGGACGGCCGCGCGTCGATACGCTCGGTCGCCGAGCGGGTGCACGTCTCCCGCGCGAACGCGTACGCGCGCATCAACCGGCTGGTCGAGGACGGTGTCATCCGCGGTTTCGGGGCCCGCGTCAACCACGAGCGGGCCGGTCACGGGACGTCCGCGTACATCACCCTGAAGATCGTCCAGAACACCTGGCGCACGGTCCGCGAGCAGCTCCGGCAGCTCCCGGGCGCCTCGCACATCGCGCTGGTCGGAGGGGACTTCGACGTACTGCTGCTGGTGCACACGCCCGACAACCGGGCGCTGCGCGAGCTGGTGCTCACCCGGCTCCAGGCGATCCCCGAGGTGCTGAGCACGCGCACCCTGCTGGTGTTCGAGGAGGAGGACCTGGAGCCGCAGGGGTGAGGTGAGGGCCCTCAGGACGCCTTGCGCAGTCCTCCGAAGGCCAGCTGCACCACCGCGTCGGCCACCTCGAGCTCGTTCATGCCGCGCCCGTCCGGCCGGTACCACTCCACGATCGAGTTGATCATGCCGAAGACCAGCCGGGTCACCAGGCGCACCTCTATGTCCTCGCGCACGTCCCCGTCGGCCGCCGCGGCCTTCAGCAGCGCCGCCACCCGGTGGTCGAACTCACGCCGCCGCTCCAGCGCCCACCGCTCGGTGCCCGTGTTGCCGCGCACCCGCAACAGCAGTGTCACGTACGGCAGCTCGGCGATCAGCACCTCGACCATGCGCCGTACGACGTACTCCAGCCGCCCGGCGGCGCGCCCCACGCGCGCGTGCTCCTCGTCGAGGATGCCGAAGAGCCCGTCCAGGGCCCGGCTCACCGCGCGGCGCAGCAGTTCCTCCTTGCCGGCCACGTGGTGGTAGATCGACGACTTTGAGATGCCGGCGGCCTTGGAGAGGTGCTCCATGGAGGTGCCGTCGTAGCCGCGCTCGTTGAACACCTGGACGGCGACGGACAGCAGCGTCTCCGGGGTGTAGGTGTCGCGCCTGGCGGTGGTCATGGGGTGTCCTCCCGCTTGTCGGTGGCGCACGCGTACCGGTAGAGCGCGAGGGAGGGCGCGTAGCGGCCGGACGGGTCGATCTCGTGCATTTCGTCCAGCAGGGCGCCGGCCCAGCCGCGGCCGAGGCGGCGGCTCCACTCGAAGGGCCCCAGGGGGTAGTTCACACCCAGCCGCATCGCGGTGTCGATGTCCTCCTCGGTGGCGACGCCCTTGGCGGCCGCGTCGACCGCGAGGTCGATGATCCGGGCCACCGTCCGCGCGACGATCATTCCGGGGACGTCCCCGATGACGCTGACCTTCTTGCCGAGCGCCTGGAACAGTCCGGTGGCCTCGGTGACGGTCACCGGGGAGGTGTCCGGGGCGTGGGACAGGGCGACGCGCGTGGCCGCGCGGTAGTCGAGGGCGAGGTCGAAGTAGACGACGTCGCGGTACTCCACGGAGGTCTGACCGTCGGCGAGCGCCAGCTGGCCGCCACTGGGCAGCACCAGGCGGGTGCCGTTGTCCTCGCCCTCCTCGCGCACCTCGATGCCCGCCTCGCGGATCAGGGCGAGCAGTTCGGCGGCGGGTCCCAGATCACCTTCGGCGACCACGTACGCGGGCGGCCCGGCGGGCTCCGCGGTGTGCGGCCGGGGGCGCTCGGCGCCGCCGCTGTGGTCGTACCAGCCGTGTCCGGTCTTGCGGCCGAGGCGGCCGGACTCGACCAGGCGGCGCTGGGCGAGCGAGGGGGTGAAGCGCACGTCCTGGAAGAAGGACTGCCACACCGAGTGGGTGACGGACTCGTTGACGTCCTGCCCGATGAGGTCGGTCAGTTCGAAGGCGCCCATGCGGAAACCGCCGGACTCGCGCAGGACCGCGTCGATGGTGGCCGGGTCGGCGCCCTGGGACTCGTACACCGCGAAGGCCTCGGCGTAGAAGGGCCGGGCGACGCGGTTGACGATGAAGCCGGGGGTGTCGGCGCAGGCGACGGGCGTCTTGCCCCAGGCGCGGGCCGTCTCGTACGCGCGCGTGGCGTACGAGACGTCGGTGGCGAAGCCGGAGACGACCTCGACGAGCGGCAGCAGCGGCGCGGGGTTGAAGAAGTGCAGGCCCACGAAGCGGCCGGGCAAGCGCAGGGCGCCGCCGATCGCGGTGACGGAGAGGGAGGAGGTGTTGGTGGCGAGCAGACAGTCGTCGGAGACGACGTCCTCCAGCGCGCGGAACAGCTCCTGCTTGACGTCCAGGCGCTCCAGGACGGCCTCGACGACCAGGGCGCAGTCGGCGAGCTCGGCCGTCTCGTCGGCGGGCCGCAGACGGGCGCGGGCCGCGTCCCGCTCGGCGGTGGTGAGGCGCTCCTTCTCCACCAGCCGGTCGAGCCGGGCGCCGATCGCCTCGGCCGCCTGAAGGGCCCGGCCGGGGACGGCGTCGTACAGCCGCACGGGATGGCCCGCGACCAGCGCGACCTGGGCGATTCCCTGGCCCATGGTGCCGGTGCCGACCACGGCCACGGGACTGCTGAGGTCGAGTGCTGTCATGTGCGCGATCCTCCCGCACGGGGTTTTCCACAGATGCGGCGGACCCTCTTGTCCCGACCGATCGTTCGGTTACTCTAACTCTGACCGCCCGTTCTGACTACGTTTCCGCACAGGTCCATGAGCTCGACGAAGAGTTCCTGAGACGAGGAGTTGGTCCCGCATGGCCGCCGAACCCACGGCGCACGAGCTGATCGCCCGGCACCGTCCCACCCTGGACCAGGCGCTGGAAGCGATCCGCACGCGCGCGTACTGGTCCCCGCACCCCGAGCACCCCAAGGCGTACGGGGAGCACGGCAGCCTGGACATGGCGGCGGGCAAGGCCGCCTTCGACGCCCTGCTCGGCACCCGCCTCGACCTCGGCCAGCCCGGTACGGACGGCTGGGTGGACGGCGAGACCTCCCCGTACGGCATCGAGCTGGGCGTGAGCTACCCGCACGCGGACCTCGACGAGCTGCTGCCCGCCATGAAGGCGGGGATGCGGGCCTGGCGGGACGCGGGCGCGGAGATCCGCGCGGTGGTCTGTCTGGAGATCATCGCGCGGATCAGCGACCGGACGATGGAGTTCGCCCAGGCGGTCATGCACACCTCCGGCCAGGCGTTCATGATGGCGTTCCAGGCGGGCGGCCCCCACGCGCAGGACCGCGGCATGGAGGCGGTGGCCTACGCGTACGCGGAGCAGGTCCGCACGCCCGGCACCGCGGAGTGGACCAAGCCGCAGGGCAAGCGCGACCCGCTCGCGCTCACCAAGCGGTTCACGCCGGTCCCACGCGGCATCGGCCTGGTCATCGGCTGCAACACCTTCCCCACGTGGAACGGCTACCCGGGCCTGTTCGCCTCCCTCGCCACCGGCAACGCGGTCCTGGTCAAGCCGCACCCCCGCGCGGTGCTGCCGCTCGCGCTCACTGTCCAGGTGGCCCGTCAGGTGCTCACCGAGGCCGGCTTCGACCCGAACCTGGTGGCGCTGGCCGCCGAGCGGCCCGGCGAGGGCATCGCCAAGACGCTGGCCACCCGCCCGGAGATCCGGATCATCGACTACACCGGCTCCACCGAGTTCGGTGACTGGCTGGAGAACAACGCCCGCCAGGCGCAGGTGTACACCGAGAAGGCCGGCGTCAACACGGTGATCGTGGAGTCGACCGGCGACTACAAGGGGATGCTGGCCAACCTGGCGTTCTCCCTGTCGCTGTACAGCGGCCAGATGTGCACCACCCCGCAGAACCTGCTGATCCCGCGCGACGGCATCACCACCGACCAGGGCCCCAAGTCCTTCGACGAGGTCACCGCCGACCTGGCGAAGGCGGTCGACGGCCTGCTCGGCGACGACGCCCGCGCGAGCGCGCTGCTGGGCGCGATCGTCAACCCGGACGTGAAGGCCCGCCTGGAGGCCGCCGCCGGGCTCGGCGAGGTCGCCCTCGCCTCCCGTGAGATCGCCCACCCGGAGTTCCCGGGCGCGGTGGTGCGCACACCGGTGATCGTGAAGCTCGACGGCGCCAAGCCGGACGCCGAGGCCGCCTACATGAGCGAGTGCTTCGGCCCGGTCTCCTTCGCCGTCGCGGTCGACTCCGCCGACGACGCGGCGGAGCTGCTGCGGCGCACGGTCCGCGAGAAGGGCGCGATGACGGTCGGCGCGTACACGACCTCCCCGGAGGTCGAGGAGACGGTGCGGGAGGTCTGCCTGGAGGAGGCCGCCCAGCTCTCCCTGAACCTCACCGGCGGGGTGTACGTCAACCAGACGGCGGCCTTCTCCGACTTCCACGGCTCCGGCGGCAACCCGGCGGCCAACGCGGCCCTGTGCGACGGCGCGTTCGTGGCCAACCGGTTCCGGGTGGTCGAGGTGCGCCGGGAGGCGTAGGACACCGTTTCAGGAGGGCGCGCCCCCGGTGGCGCTCCAGTGGTACAGCGTCATGGCCACACTGGTCGCGAGGTTGTAGCTGGAGACCTGGGGGCGCATCGGCAGCGCCACCAGGTGGTCGGCCCGCGCGCGGAGCTCCGCCGACAGTCCGCTGCGCTCGGAGCCGAAGGCGAGCAGCGTGTCGTCCGGGAGCTTCAGCGAGCGGATGTCCTCGCCCTCCGGGTCGAGCGCGAAGACCGGCCCGGGCGGCAGCTCCTCCACGGGCAGCCGCTCCACGGCGGTGGCGAAGTGCAGCCCCGCCCCGCCGCGCACGACGGTGGGGTGCCAGGGGTCGAGCGTGCCGGTGGTGACGACCCCGGTCGCCCCGAAACCGGCGGCCAGCCGGATCACCGCGCCCGCGTTGCCGAGGTTGCGCGGGTTGTCCAGGACCACCACGGGGGCGGTGCGCGGGGTGTGCGCCAGCTTCTCGAGGTTGCCCGCGCGGGAGGGGCGTACGGCCAGGGCGGCCACGGCGGTGGGATGCGGGCGCGGCACCAGAGCGGCGTACGTCTCGTGGGGCACCTCGGTCAGCAGCTCCGCCAGCGCCTCCCGCACGTCCCCGGCCAGCTCGTCGGCGAGGGCGAGCGCGCCGGCCCGGTCCGCGGTGAGCGCCACCGGGACCTCGGCCCCGAAGCGCACGGCGTGCTTGAGGGCGTGGAAGCCGTCGAGCAGCACGGCGGTGCCGGCCAGGCGGTGCCAGACGGAGACGGGGCCGGCCGGGGTCTCGGGAGCGGGGTCGGTCATGGCGTGCAGCCTACGTGCGCGGGCCCGGCACTCCGCCGGGCACCGGGGCGGCCTCCGCCGGATCCTTTCCGGCCGGCCGGCCGGCCGGGGGCCGCGGCCGGGGAACCGATGTCCCGCGCGGGCGCAGCCGCCCACGCGCGCGTACCGCGAGGTTCCCGAGGCGGCGCAGGAAGGCCGTCGGCAGGAAGACCGCGTCCGCCGCGATCATCGCCAGGGAGAAGAAGGGCAGTCCGAGCACGACGGCGATGACCGCGTGCTCCATGATCATGAAAGCCAGCAGGACGTTCTTGACCCGCCGGTTGAACAGCGTGAACGGGAAGGCGACCTGCACGGCGACCGTCCCGTAGGTCACCAGCATCACCATCGTGCCGCTGGCCGACAGCAGGTCCGCGAGAGCCGGCCAGGGGGAGAAGTACTCAAGGTGCAGCGGGTAGTAGACGGCGGTGCCGTCCTGCCAGCGGGAGCCCTGGACCTTGTACCAGCCGGCCGTGGCGTAGATCAGACACGCCTCGGCCATGATCACCAGCAGCGCGCCGTTGTGCACGACGTTCGCGACGACGTCCAGCAGGATCCGCGGCTGCCCGGTCTCCGCGCGGCGCCCCACCAGCCACCACAGCGCCTGCGCGAGCCATACGGTCCACAGCAGCGCCGGTATGAACCAGTCGCCGTCCATCCGGCCCGCCAGTGTCGCCAGGAGCAGCAGCAGGCCCAGCACGCCCCACAGCACCGGGCCGGTCCGGTCGCGCGGCCGCTCGCCACGCGCGCGTGCCACGGCCGCGCGGCGCGCACGGCGTGCGTCCAGGGACCAGACCCGGCCGCAGCGCGTGAACACCAGGTAGATCGACATCAGGTGCAGGACGTTGTCGCCGCCGTCCCCCATGAAGACGCTGCGGTTCTGCAGCGCCAGCACACCCACCATGAACAGCACCGACATGGTGCGGGTGCGCCAGCCGAGCAGCAGCAGGAGACTCCACAGCACGGCGAGCGCGTAGACGGCCTCGAACCAGACCTGGCTGTCCGACCACAGCAGCGGCGTGAAGGCGTCGTTCGTCGCGACCAGCTGATCGGCGAGGTCCCAGCTCCAGGGGCCGTCGGGACCGTACAGCTCCTGACGGTGGGGGAACTCGCGCAGCAGGAACAGCAGCCAGGTCAGGCTGAAGCCGATGCGGATCACGGCGGTCTGGCAGGGGCCGAGCGCGGAGTCGGTGACGCGGGCGATCGCGCGGGACAGGGCCAGCGAGCAGCGGTTCACCCCGCGCCTCCCCGGACCTCGTCCTCGGGCAGCGACCACCAGGACAGCGTGCGGTACACGGGTGTGGTGGAGACCTTCTCCCCGCTCCACTCGGGCGGCGGCACCTGGGCGGTCCGTGAGCGGATCTGGACGCGCTCGACGGCACCGCCCGGACCGGCCGCGTCCGCGCGGTCGAGGCGCAGCACCGTGATCCGGCGCAGATACGTCTCGGACAGCGCCCCGCGCAGGCCCACCGGCCGGTTGTCGTCGTCGTGCGTGGCGACGAAGAAGTCCCAGGCGCGGCGCAGCTCGTTCTGCTGGGTGTGGCTGGGCAGGAGGTTGCCGTCGATGGCGCGGCCGTCCTGTGCGGACAGGTCGTACCAGCCGGTGGTCCGCGTCCCCCCGTCCGCCGTACGGATCTCGGCACGCACCTGGACGGCGATGTCCTGCTGCAACGGGTTCGGCGCGAACAGCTTCCAGTTCTGCTCGAACTCCGGGTAGATCCAGTTCTCGACCGTCCCGCCGTGCTTCTTGCTGACCGTGTTCGCCGGCGCGACGTGCAGGAACGTCATGCCGAGGTGCACACAGACCACGACCGCGACGACCGCGAGCGCCACCGCGGCACCGATCTGATAGCGCAGGGAGAGCGCGGCCACCCCGGTACGGGGCCCGGCGGGCGGGCCGGGGGCGGCGTGGAAGCCGGCGCCGGGATCCGCGGGGGAGTGCGGGAGGTCTTCCGGGCGGCCGGTACCGGGCGGCAGGGCTCCGGGTCCGGATGAGCCGGCCGGGGCGGCGGGCTCACCCGGAGCGGTGGGCCCGGGCAGGGCGGCGCCCGGTTCCGGCCCGCCCGGCCCGGCGGAGGGCCCCGCAGGGCCGTGCCGGGCGTTCGAGCCCTTGTCGTACGCGTCCATTCCGCCCCGCTCCCCGATCCCGGTCCGTCGCCGCGCCCTCCCGGCCACGAGAACGGCGTTCCGCCCCGCACGACCGCTCCGCCGTGTCGCACGGAACGGTACTCAGCACCGGCCCCCCGAGCACAGTCCCGCCGGGGTCCCGTTCCGTGGCCGTATCCACAGCGCGGCCCGAGCCCCGTTGTCCACAGGCGGTCCCCGCAGGTTATCCACAGCGGTTGACACCTCGCGGCGCCCGTCTCACCATGGAATCGCACGAACCGAACGATCGGTCGGGAGCGTGCTCCGGGAAGCATCCAGTCGAGGGGGACCTCATGGCGACAGCAGCCGCCCGCGATACGGCCGGCAGCCAGGCGTACGACGCACCGGCCGGCGCCGGCGACACCTCCGGCTACGAGCGCGCCTTCGACGCGGCCGTCGCCGCCGACGAGCGGATCGAGCCGCGCGACTGGATGCCGGACGCCTACCGGGCCACGCTCGTCCGGCAGATCGCCCAGCACGCCCACTCCGAGATCATCGGCATGCAGCCGGAGGCCAACTGGATCACCCGCGCGCCCTCGCTGCGCCGCAAGGCGATCCTGATGGCCAAGGTGCAGGACGAGGCCGGGCACGGCCTGTACCTGTACAGCGCCGCCGAGACCCTCGGCACCAGCCGGGACGAGCTGCTCGACAAGCTGCACTCCGGCCGCCAGAAGTACTCCTCGATCTTCAACTACCCGACGCTGACCTGGGCGGACGTCGGCGCCATCGGCTGGCTGGTGGACGGCGCCGCGATCACCAACCAGGTGCCCCTGTGCCGCTGCTCCTACGGCCCGTACGCACGCGCGATGGTCCGCATCTGCAAGGAGGAGTCCTTCCACCAGCGCCAGGGCTACGAGCTGCTGCTGGCCCTCAGCAAGGGCACTCCGGAGCAGCACGCGATGGCGCAGGACGCGGTGAACCGCTGGTGGTGGCCGTCGCTGATGATGTTCGGCCCGCCCGACGACGAGTCCCAGCACTCCGCGCAGTCGATGGCCTGGAAGATCAAGCGCCACTCCAACGACGAGCTGCGCCGGCGCTTCGTCGACATCTGCGTCCCCCAGGCCGAGTCGCTCGGCCTCACCCTCCCCGACCCGGACCTGAAGTGGAACGAGGAGCGCGGACACCACGACTTCGGGGCGATCGACTGGTCCGAGTTCCGGGACGTCCTCAAGGGCAACGGCCCGTGCAACGAACAGCGGCTGACCCGGCGCAGGCAGGCCCACGAGGAGGGCGCCTGGGTCAGGGAGGCCGCGGCGGCCCACGCGGCCAAGCACACGAACAGCGAGACAGGAGCTGCGCGAGCATGACCCACACCGACTGGCCCCTGTGGGAGGTCTTCGTGCGTTCGCGCCGGGGACTGTCCCACACCCACGCCGGCAGCCTGCACGCGCCGGACGCGGAGCTCGCCCTGCGCAACGCCCGCGATCTGTACACCCGGCGCGGCGAGGGCGTCTCGATCTGGGTCGTCCCGTCGTCCGCGATCACCGCCTCCTCGCCCGACGAGAAGGACCCGTTCTTCGAGCCCTCCGCCGACAAGCCCTACCGGCACCCGACGTTCTACGAGATCCCCGAGGGGGTGCGGCACCTGTGACCACGACCCCCGCCGAGGACACCGCCCACGTGACGGCCGCGCTCGCCCTCGGCGACGACGCGCTGGTGCTCTCCCACCGCCTGGGCGAGTGGGCCGGACACGCCCCCGTGCTGGAGGAGGAGGTCGCCCTCGCCAACATCGCGCTGGACCTGCTGGGCCAGGCCCGTGTGCTGCTGTCGATGGTGGGCGACGAGGACGAGCTGGCCTATCTCCGCGAGGAGCGCGCCTTCCGCAACCTCCAGCTGGTGGAGCAGCCCAACGGCGACTTCGCCCACACCATCGCCCGCCAGCTGTTCTTCTCCGCCCACCAGTACCTCCTCTACGGCGAACTGACCGCAGGGGAAGGGCCGTTCGCGCCGCTGGCCGGCAAGGCGGTCAAGGAGACCGCCTACCACCGCGACCACGCCGAGCAGTGGACGCTGCGGCTCGGCGACGGCACGGACGAGAGCCACGCGCGGATGCAGCGTGCCGTGGACGCGCTGTGGCGTCACACCGGTGAGATGTTCCAGCCCGTCGAGGGCCTGGAAGTCGACTGGAGCGGCCTGGAGACGGCCTGGCTGGAGTGGGTCTCGGAGGTGCTGCGCCGGTCCACCCTCACGGTGCCCGAGGGCCCGCGCACGGGAGCGTGGACCGCCGGTGCGGGCCGTCAGGGTCTGCACACCGAGCCCTTCGGCCGGATGCTCGCCGAGATGCAGCACCTGCACCGCAGCCATCCGGGGGCGACATGGTGACCGCCCTCACCCCGCTGGAGGCCGAACTCCTGGAGCTCGCCGGCTCGGTGCCCGACCCCGAACTGCCCGTACTGACCCTGCGCGAACTGGGCGTCGTGCGCGCGGTGCACGCGCGCGGTGCGGACACCGTCGAGGTCGAGCTGACCCCCACGTACACCGGCTGCCCGGCCGTCGAGGCGATGAGCCTGGACATCGAGCGGGTGCTGCGCGAGCACGGGGTGCGCGAGGTCACCGTGCGCAGGGTGCTCGCGCCCGCCTGGTCGACCGACGACATCACGGACGAAGGACGCCGCAAACTGCGGGAGTTCGGCATCGCCCCGCCCCGCGTACGGACGGCCTCCGGGCCGGTCGGGGTGGAGCTGGGCCCGACGCGCACCCGCGCGACCCGGCCGGAGGACGAACCGGTGCCCGTCCGCTGCCCGCACTGCGGATCCGCCGAGACCGAACTGCTCAGCCGTTTCTCGTCCACCGCGTGCAAGGCGCTGCGCCGCTGCCTGGCCTGCCGTGAACCGTTCGACCACTTCAAGGAGTTGTGATGGCCCGCTTCCACCGGCTCCGGGTGGCCGCGGTCGACCGGCTCACCGACGACTCCGTCGCCCTCACCCTCACCGTCCCCCCGCACCTGGCCGAGGAGTACCGGTACGCCCCCGGCCAGCACCTGGCCCTGCGGCGCGTCGCGGACGGCGAGGACATCCGGCGCACCTACTCCATCTGCTCCCCCGCACCCGACGGCGAGGCACCGAGCACCCTCCGGGTCGGCGTGCGGCTGGTCGAGGGCGGCGCCTTCTCCACGTACGCGCTCAAGGAGATCGGCCTCGGCGACGAGCTGGAGGTGATGACCCCGGCCGGCCGCTTCACGCTCCCTCCCGCGCCCGGCCGGTACGCGGCGATCGTCGGCGGCAGCGGCATCACACCGGTGCTGTCGATCGTCTCGACCCTCCTCGCGCGCGAGCCGCGGGCCCGGTTCTGCCTGATCCGCAGTGACCGGACGGCCGCCTCGACGATGTTCCTGGAGGAGGTCGCCGACCTGAAGGACCGCTACCCCGAGCGGCTCCAGCTGGTGACGGTGCTCTCCCGGGAGGAGCAGCAGGCGGGACTGCCGTCCGGACGGCTGGACCAGGAGCGGCTGACCGGGCTGCTGCCGGCCCTGCTGCCCGTGGAGCAGGTGGACGGCTGGTTCCTGTGCGGGCCGTACGGCCTGGTCGAAGGGGCCGAGCGGGCGCTGCGCGGACTGGGTGTGGCGCGCTCCCGCGTCCACCAGGAGATCTTCCACGTGGACGCCGGTACGACGACCGTCGCCACGGCGCCCGCCCTCGCGCACAGCACGGTCACCGCCCGGCTCGACGGACGCGGCGGGACCTGGCCCGTCCAGGACGGCGAGTCCCTGCTGGACACGGTGCTGCGCAACCGGTCCGACGCGCCCTACGCCTGCAAGGGCGGGGTGTGCGGAACCTGCCGCGCCTTCCTCGTCTCGGGCGAGGTACGGATGGACCGCAACTTCGCGCTGGAGTCGGAGGAGACGGAGGCGGGCTACGTCCTGGCCTGCCAGTCGCATCCGGTGACGGAGCGGGTGGAGCTGGACTTCGACCGGTAGGAGCCCTCGCTCACTCCGGCCCACCCCCGTCGGCCAGGGACCGCCCCGGGGCGCCTCCGGCGCCGGCCCAACCGGCCGGCGCCGCTCTCCGGTGACGGAGCGAGCAAAGCTGGACTTCGACCGGCAGGAGCCACGGCTCGCTCCGGCCCGCCCCTGCGGGCCGGGGGCCACCCCAGGGGCGCCTCCGGTGCCGGCCCTGCCAGCCGGCGCCGCTCTCCAGTGCCGACCCGGCGGCCGGCCGGTGTCACCGGGAGCCCGCAGGGCCGCGTCCGGCGGGCCGGGCGAGCGTGCGGGCGTCTCCGGGGAGGGTGCTACAGAACGTGCCCCGGCGCTCCGTCGTCCGTGACGACCGGGCGCCCGGCGGCCTCCCACACCTGCATGCCGCCGTCCACGTTCACGGCGTCCACGCCCTGCTGGGCCAGGTACATGGTGACCTGCGCCGACCGTCCGCCGGAACGGCAGATCACATGGACCCGGCCGTCCTGCGGGGCGGCCTCGGTCAGCTCGCCGTAACGGGCCACGAACTCACTGATGGGAATGTGCAGCGCCCCTGCGGCGTGGCCGGCCTTCCACTCGTCGTCCTCGCGGACGTCCAGCAGGAAGTCGCCGTCCTCGATGTCCGCGACCCGGACCGTGGGCACACCAGCTCCAAAACTCATGCCCCCGACGCTACCCGACCGGGCGGGCCCCGGCTCAGGCCAGCAGCGCCGCCAGCTCCGCCTCGCGCTCGGTCACCTGGGTCCGCAGCTGCTCGGCGATCTCCTCCAGGAGCCTGTCGGGGTCGTCCGGGGCGAGGCGGAGCATCGAGCCGATGGCGCCGTCCTCCAGTTCCCTGGCGACCAGCGTGAGCATTTCCTTGCGCCGGGCGAGCCATTCGAGGCGGGCGTAGAGCTCCTCACCCGCGCTCGGGACGCGCTTCAGCTCCGGTCCCTTGGCCCACTCCTCGGCGAGTTCGCGCAGCTCGTCCTCGCTGCCGCGGGCGTAGGCGGCGTTGACGCGGGTGATGAACTCCTCCCGGCGCGCGCGTTCCTTGTCCTCCTGCGCCAGGTCCGGGTGGGCCTTGCGGGCGAGGTCGCGGTAGAGCTTGCGGGCCTCCTCGCTGGGCCGCACCCGCCGCGGGGGCCGGACCGGCTGGTCGGTGAGCATGGCGGTGGCCTCGGGGAAGAGGCCGTCGCCGTCCATCCAGCCGTTGAGCAGCTCCTCGACGCCGGGGATGGGCATCAGCCGGGCGCGTGCCTCGTCGGCCCGGCGCCGGTCCTCCGGGTCGTCGCTGCGGGCGGCCCTGGCCTCCAGGATCCGGGCGTCCAGCTCCTCGAGCCGGGCGTACATCGGGCCGAGCTTCTGTTCGTGCAGCCGGGAGAAGTTCTCGACCTCGACGCGGAAGGTCTCCACGGCGATCTCGAACTCGATCAGCGCCTGCTCGGCCGCGCGTACGGCCTGCTCCAGCCGCTCCTCGGGCCGCGCCGCACCACCACCGCCGGGGGTCCGCTCCGCGCCGGCGCCGCCACTCTGCTCACCTTCCGAGGTCGTCACCCGGACAGCGTAGGCCACCCGGCCGGGCGGCATACCCCGCTGTGGCGGCGCACTCCCCGGTCAGAGGCGCGCGCCCGGCCCGGACGACCGCTCACACCCCCGTCTCCGCCGCGATCCGTCCCGAGCGCACCGCGGTCACCAGGTCGGTGTGGTCGGCCTCGGTGCGGTCTGCGTAGGCCACGGCGAAGGCCGCCACGGCCTCGTCCAGTTCGTCGTTCTTGCCGCAGTACCCGGCGATGCGACGGGGGTCTGCGCTGTGGGAGTGGGCGCGGGCCAGCAGGGCGCCGGTCATGCGGGCGTAGTCGTCGATCTGGTCGGCGGCCAGTGCGGCCGGGTCGACACTGCCCTTGCGGTTGCGGAACTGGCGCACCTGGTAGGGGCGGCCGTCGACCGTCGTCCAGCCCAGCAGATTGTCGCTTATCACCTGCATCCGCTTCTGGCCGTGGACCACCCGCCTGCCCTCGTGGCCGGCCTCGGGGGCGTCGAACCCGGCCGTCGGCAGATGCGGCACGAGTGCCGAGGGGCGGGCCTCCTTCACCTGGAGGACCAGGGGCTCGCCCCGGTGGTCGAGGAGCAGCACGACGTACGAGCGGGTGCCCACGCTGCCGGTGCCGACGACGCGGAACGCCACGTCGTGCACCGCGTGCCGGGCCAGCAGCGGGTGGCGGTCGGGCGGGAGCGTACCGAGGTACTGCTCCAGCGAGGCGGCCACTGCGGCGGCCTCGCCGTCCGGTATGCGGCGCAGGACCGGCGGCGCGTCGACGAAGCGGCGTCCGCCGTCCCCGGTCGTCTCGGTGGACTTGGCCGCGAACCGGCCGCTGGTGTTCGCGCGGGCCTTCTCGGAGACCCGCTCCAGGGTGCCCAGCAGGTCGTGGGCGTCGGTGTGGGAGACCAGTTCCTCGTCCGCGATGGCGTTCCAGGCGTCCAGTGCCGGCAGCCTGGACAGCAGCCGCATCGTGCGGCGGTAGGCGCCCACGGTGTCGTGGGCCGCGGCACGGCAGGTGTCCTCGTCCGCGCCGGCCTCGCGCCCGGCGAGCACCAGGGAGGTGGCGAGCCGCTTGAGGTCCCACTCCCAGGGGCCGTGCACCGTCTCGTCGAAGTCGTTCAGGTCGATGACCAGTCCGCCGCGGGCGTCGCCGTAGAGGCCGAAATTCGCCGCGTGGGCGTCGCCGCAGATCTGGGCGCCGATCCGGGTCACCGGCGTGCGGGCCAGGTCGTACGCCATGAGGCCCGCCGATCCGCGCAGGAAGGCGAACGGTGTCGCCGCCATCCTGCCCACCCGGATCGGTGCGAGCTCGGGCAGCCGGCCCCGGCTGGACTCCTCGACGGCGCTCACGGCACCGGGGCGGGAGGCGTCCGGGTCGAAGGCGGCGTGTGCCGCGCGGGGAACCCGACCGCGCAGGGCCTTGCCCTCGTCCTTGGGGCGGCCCCCGGCGGACCGCTCGGCGAATCCCGGCACCCGCGGCAGCCGCCGCACCGGGGCCGTACCGCCGGTGCCGCTCGCACCGGCAGGCTCATGGGTCCCGGACATCCCGGCAACGGCTTCGGTCACGGCGACCGCCTCCCCCGTACACATACGTGCCGTACACACGCGTCGACATCGATCGTGCCGACCGTACAACCGGTGGCCGAAACACGTCAGACCCTGTGGACAACTCCTCCGGTGTGGAGAAGTCCGGGCCCGACCCGGTGTGGAGAAGTCCGGGCCCGACCCGGTGTGGAGAAGTCCGGGCCCGACCCGGCGCGTACGAGGTCCTGGCCCTACCCGACCTCCGCCACCTCTCCCGCCGTCGGCAGCCGCCCCTCGGCGAGCAACCGCCCGGCGCGGTCCTGGGAGATGTCCAGCCGGGCCAGCACGGCCGGAACGGCCACGCCCGGCAGCATGTGGTGGAAGAGCACGGCGACCCGGTGCTCCAGGTCCTGCCGCTGGCAGCGCAGCTGCGACAGGAGCTGCACCCCGGAGAAGCTCGCGACCAGCAGTTCCGCCGTCTCCGTCGCGTCGACGTGCGGCAGCAGTTCGCCTCCCGCCTTGGCCTCGGCCAGGGTCCGGGTGGTCTGGTCGATCCACATGCCGAACGCCGGAGTGCGGTCCAGCCCCAGCGCCCCCTGGTCCAGGGCCAGCCCGACGCTGGCCCGCACCAGCGGCTCGGTCCGCAGCCGCAGCGCCAGCACCAGGCCGGAGTCGACGAGTTCCTGCAGCTTGCTGGACTGGGGCGGCAGGGAGATCGCGAGCTGCTCCTCGAACACGCCGAGCGCCAGCTCCTCCTTGGAGCCGAAGTGGAAGTACAGCGCACCCTTGGTGACCCCGGCCCGCTCCAGGATCTCCCCGATGGTCGCCGAGGTGTAGCCACGTTCGTCGAAGACGGCCGCCGCCGCCTCCAGGATGGTCCGCCGGGTGCGGATCGCGCGCTCCTGTCGCGCCATCGGGTGCCTCCTGATCTGGGTGGATCGCATGGATCTCGTGGGTCGCACCGTGCGGTCATCGTGAAGCTGCCGTGTAGCCGCCGTGTAGCCGCCGTGCGGTCTGTCGTGTCGTGCGGGGCGCGTGGGCTCGTCTCCGGCGGTGTGGATCACCCTTGGAAAAAAACCAACTCGTCCGTATCTTAGTGCGAACCGCCCGGAGGTCCGATTCCCGATCCCGGGTGTTCCTCATGCCGCAGCCGGATTCCTGGAGCGCCCCCATGGAGGATCAGACCGGACAGCGGGTCCCGCCCGCAAACACCGCCGGCAGACCCGGTGCCCGCACCCGCGTCACCACCGAACTCGCCCACCGCCCCCGCGCGGCGGACGTCTTCCCGGTCGAATGGGTCCGGCTCTCGGACGTCCGCTTCCGTGTCACCGCGCGCTGGCCCGCCGACCACGCCTTCTTCGGCCCCGTCGACGACCGCCGCCAGGATCCGATGATCGTCGGCGAAACGTTGCGCCAGACCTCGATGGCCCTCGCCCACGCGGAGTTCGGCGCCCCCGCCGACACCCACTTCGTCATGCGGGACCTGGACGTGACCACCGACCCCGACCGGCTGCTGCTCGCGGACGCCGACGAGCCGGTCACCGTCGACGTCGTCTGTTCCGAGGTCCGCCGCCGGGGCCGGGGCCTGAACGGCATGCGCACGACGATGGAGTTCCGCCGCGCGGGACACCTCGTCGCCCGGGGCACCGGCAGCACCGGCTGCACCTCCCCGGCCGCCTACCGCCGCCTGCGGGAACGCCAACTGGCCGCCCAGGGAGCCCGAATACCGCTGCCGGAACCGGTGTCGCCCGAACTGGTGGGCCGTCACCGCGCGGAGGACGTCGTCCTCGCCCCCGCGGACCGGCCCGGCTCCTGGCTGCTGCGCGCACACACCGGGCACCCGGTCCTCTTCCCGCGTCCCAACGACCACGTCCCCGGCATGGTCCTGTTCGAGGCGGCCCGCCAGGCCGCGACCGCGGCGTCGGGCCGGCTGCCCTTCCTGCCGTCCGAACTGTCCGTCTCCTTCAGTCGCTACGCCGAACTGGACAGCCCCTGCCGGCTCGACACCGAAGTGCTCGACAAGGGCGAGGACGAGGTGACGGTGCGGGTGTCGGGCACACAGGACGGCCGGCCCGTCTTCGCCGCCACCCTCACCTGCGCGCCCACGGACCCGGTACGGTCCCTGCCGTGACCGTCGACCTCCTGATCACCGGCGCGACGGGCTTCATCGGCAGCCGGGTCGCGGCAGCGGCCCTCGAACGCCCAGAGGTCCGCGTCCGGTCGCTGTCCCGCCGTACGCCGGCCGAGCGGCCGGGCTCCTGGACGGTGCCCGGCGATCTCGCCGACCCGCGCACCCTGCACGGCGCTTGCGCCGGCGTCGACGTCCTCGTCCACTGCGCCTCCCGCGTGAGCGGTGACCCGGAGTCCGTCGCCGCGGTCAACGACCTCGGCACGAAGGCCCTGGTGGAGGAGGCCGTACGGAGCGGAGTGCGCCGGATCGTGTACGTGAGCACCGCGGCCGTCCACGGCCGGGGCCCCTTCCGGGGCGTACGGCCCGGCGAGGCCCCGATCGCGCCCGCCTCCGCCGCCAGCCGCACCCGCGCGGCGGCCGAACGGCATGTCCTCGACGCGGGCGGCCTGGTGCTGCGCCCGCACCTGGTGCACGGCGAGGGCGACCGCTGGATGATCCCCGGACTGGTGGGACTGCTGCGGGAGTTGTCCGCGACCGTGTCCGGCTGCGAGGCGCTCCAGTCGATGATCGACGTCGACACCCTGGGCCGGGCGGTCGTCGCCGCGGCGCTGTCCCCCGGCCATGGCTCCGGTGCCCACTACGTCGCCCACCCGGACCCCGTCCCCGCCTCGGAGCTGCTCGCGGCCGTGTACGAGCGGGTGGAACGGCCCGGCGGCGGTGCCCCGGTGGACGTGGCCGCCGCCCGCGCCCGGGCCGCCGGGTCCCCGCGCGCGCTGCATCACCTGGGCATGCTCACCGTGGACCACTGGTTCGCGGACGACGGCTTCTGGAAGGATCTGGACTGCTCACCGGGTGAGGGGTTCGCCCGTACGTTCGCGCGGTCGGCGCCCTGGTACCGGTCGTACATGATGACCGGCCGATAAGAAAACCGTCTGGCCGGTTTGAATTGTCACGCCTGGTAACGGCCGGTCACGCCCGCAGATAAGCCAGCACCGCGAGAACCCGCCGATGCGTCTCGTCCGTCAACGGCAGGTCCAGCTTCGTGAAGATGCTGCCGATGTGCTTGCCGACGGCGGCCTCCGACACCACCAGCTCGCGGGCGATCGCGCCGTTGGACTTGCCTTCCGCTATCAACGCCAGCACCTCCCGCTCCCGCGGGGACAGCCGCTCCAGCGGATCACGGCGGTGGCGCAGCAACTGCCGTACGACCTCCGGGTCGACCACCGTGCCGCCGTCCGCGACCTGGCTCAGCGCGGTCACGAACTCCTCGATCTGGCCGACCCGGTCCTTGAGCAGATAGCCGATGCCGGTGCCGTCGCCGGAGTCCAGCAGGTCGGAGGCGTACCGGCGCTGCACGTACTGGCTGAGTACGAGGACGGGCAGCGTGGGCCGCTCGGTGCGCAGGCGCACGGCCGCGCGCAGGCCCTCGTCCTGGAAGCCCGGGGGCATCCGGACGTCCGTCACCACGATGTCGGGCTCGTGTTTCCCGGCCTCGGCGACCAGCGCCTCGGCGTCGCCGACCGCCGCGACGACCTCGTGCCCGCACTGCTGGAGCAGGCCGATCAGGCCCTCCCGCAGCAGCACGCTGTCCTCGGCCAGCACGACGCGCAGTGCTCGGCCGTCCGTCAGGGAGAGCAGGGGGCGCAAGGGATCTCCACACGCAGCAGGGTCGGTCCGCCCACCGGGCTGGACAGGGTGAGTCTGCCATCGAGCACCGACACCCGGTCGGCGAGTCCGGTCAGCCCGCTGCCCGCCCCGGCCCGTGCGCCGCCCCGCCCGTCGTCGCGGACCTCCAGCAGCAGCCGCCCGTCGTGGTGTCCGCCGTCCACCCGCGCGCGGCTCGCCCCGCTGTGCCGGGCGACGTTGGCGAGCGCCTCGCACACCACGAAGTACGCGGCGGCCTCGACCGGCGTGGGCAGCCGGCCGGTGAGGTCCAGGTCCACGTCCACGGGTACGGCGGACCGGTCGGCGGCGTCGGCGACCGCGGCCTCGAGACCGTAGTCGGCGAGGACCTGGGGGTGGATGCCGTGGATGAGCTCCCGCAACTCCTTGAGCGCCCGGCCCGCCTCGTCGTGGGCCTTGGCGAGCCGGTCGGCCAGCGGTCCGGTCGGCGCCTCCAGGCGGGCCAGGCCCAGTGTCATGGTCAGGGCGACCAGACGCTGCTGGGCCCCGTCGTGCAGATCGCGCTCGATGCGCCGCCGCTCCGCCTCGAAGGCCTCCACCAGCCGCACCCGGGACCGGGTCAGTTCGGTCACCCTGGCGTCCAGGGCGGTCTCGCGCGGGGCGATCAGCAGCCGGGTCAGCCCCGCGCGGGCGCCCGCCGCGACGCCCAGCAGGTAGGAGCCCAGGGCGAGCAGGACGATCCCGAGCAGGGCGGCACCGGCCGCCGCCGGCCAGGTGGTGACCGTCCACAGTTTGAGGACCTTCGCCTCCTCGCCGTCCCCGGCCGTGGCCATCAGCAACGGGGTGGCGGTCACGGCCGCCGGGAAGAGCAGGCCGGCCGTGAGCGCGAGGGCGTCGACCGGCCACAGCAGGCCCGCGAAGAGCAGGGCGTGCCCGAGCTCCCGCCAGGTGGCCCGCTCCCGCAGCCGGGCGGTCAGCCAGGCCCGCAGGCCGGGGGCGGCGGGCGGCAGGTGCGGGTCGGGTGCCGGATCACGGTCGGCCAGCCGCAGCCGCCACCGCTCCAGCCGGGCCACCGGTATGCCCGCGAGGGCGGCACCGAGCAGCAGCAACAACCCCACCAGGACCGGCGCGAGCACCCCGCCGGCCACCACCGACACCACGATGCCCACGAGCACGACCGCGCCGGTCACCGCGCCGGTGAGCAGGTATCCGGCCGAGCGCCACGGCCACACCGACAGCGCGTAGCCGGGACGGGACATGGCCTGCCAGGGATTTCGAGGCTGCATGCGGATCACGGTAGAAGCCCGCGCCGGACGTGGCCATGGGCCTGGACGGAGGCTTCGGGGTATGCCTGGCCCTACCCCTTTTCTCGCCCCTGCCGCACTGCGCCGGCCGGCTCCCGGACGGTTTCGTGGTCGCAGACGAGCAGCCCGGAACGACCGGGCCGGACATGGGGAGCGGGCACATGAGCCAGAGGAACGGCGACGCGATCACCTTGCGTCGGGTGAGCCGGCGGTACGGATCGGGCGACGGCGCGGTGAGCGCGCTGGACGAGGTCTCCCTCGCCTTCCCGCGGGGGAGTTTCACCGCCGTGATGGGCCCGTCCGGCTCCGGCAAGTCGACGCTGCTGCAGTGCGCCGCCGGGCTCGACCGGCCCACCTCGGGCTCGGTCACCGTCGGCGGCACCGAGCTGACCGGGCTCGGTGAGAGACGGCTGACCCTGTTGCGCCGCGAGCGCGTCGGCTTCGTCTTCCAGGCGTTCAACCTGCTGCCGGCGCTGACCGCCGAGCAGAACGTCGCCCTCCCGCTGCGGCTGGCCGGCCGGCGCGTGCCACGGGCCCGGATCCGTGAGGCACTCCACCAGGTCGGTCTCGGTGACCGCGCCCGGCACCGGCCCGCCGAACTCTCCGGCGGTCAGCAGCAGCGCGTCGCGCTGGCCCGCGCCCTGGTCACCCGTCCCGAGGTGCTGTTCGCCGACGAACCGACCGGCGCGCTGGACTCCCGCACCGGGCACGAGGTGCTCACGCTGCTGCGCGGCATGGTGGACCGCGGGGGACAGACGGTCGTCATGGTGACCCACGACCCGGTGGCCGCCGCCCGTGCCGACCGTGTGGTCTTCCTGGTCGACGGCCGCGTCCACGGCGAGCTGACCGGTGCGGGCGCCGACACCGTCGCCGCGCGGATGACCGGGCTGGAGGCCGCGCCGTGCTGAGCCTCGCCCCGCGCACCCTGCGCGCCCGGTGGATCACCTTCGTCGGCAGCTTCACCTCCCTCGCGCTGGGCGTGGCCCTCCTCACCGTCATGGGACTCGCCCTCGCCTCCTCCCTGGACGCTCCCGCGCGGGAGCCGGAGCGGTTCGCCGCCGCCCCGGTCGTGGTCAAGGGCGCGGACACCCTGCGCGTACCGACGCCGAACGGCGAGAGGACCGAGGAACTGGCACACCCGCGCGCGGTGCCGGCGGCGACCGTCGCGAAGCTGCGCCGGCTCGGCACGGTCGTCGAGGACCGCTCCTATCCCGTCCGCGCGGCAGGCGCTCCCGGCGAGCTGACCGGCCACCCCTGGTCCACCGCCGCGTTCGCCCCGTACGAGATCGAGGCGGGCCGTGCGCCCCGCGCGGACGACGAGGTCGTCGTCAGCGGCGACTGGACGCGGCCCGGCGCGCGGGTGCGCACGGACCACGGCACCGTGCGCGTCGTGGGCACCGTGGCCGGCCGCGGCTTCGAGGACGCCGTCTTCCACACCGACGCGCGCGCCGCCGAGCTGTCCCCGGCCGTCGTCCAGCTGGTCGTGGACGCCGACCCGGCGGCCGTACGGGAAGCGGTGCGCGGAGCCGAGGGCGTCCGGGTCCTCACCGGGGACGGCCTCCGGTACGCCGACGCGGATCCCGGGCGGGACAGCGAGGCGCTGACCGCGATGAACTCCCTGTTCGGCACGGCGGGCGGGGTATCCGCCTTCGTCTCGGTGTTCGTGGTGGCGTCCACCTTCGCCTTCGCGGTCGACCGGCGGCGCCGGGAGTTCGGGCTGCTGCGCACCGCGGGAGCCACGCCGGGGCAGATACGGCGCATGGTGGCCGCCGAGGCCCTGCTGGTCGGGACGCTCGCCTCGGCCGCCGGCTGCGCGCTCGGCGGGTACGCGGCGCCCTCGCTGGCCGCGTGGGTGGTCGACGTGGAGCTGGCGCCGGGCTGGTTCACGATCGGCGACGCGGACTGGCCGTACCACGTGGCGTTCTGGACGGGGCTGCTCGTCGCCCTGAGCGGTGTCGTCGTCGCCTCCTGGCGGGCGGGGCGCACGGGTCCCGTCCAGGCGCTGCGCGAGGCGTCCGCCGACAGCGTGGCCCTGACGCGGGGGCGGTGGCTGTGCGGCGCGGCTCTGCTGCTGACCGCCGGGGTGACGCTCGCCGTGGCGCTGCTCGGCGATCCGGGCGACCTGCTGCACCGCAAGGCCTACGTCAGCCGGCCCATGCTGCTGATCACCGCCGCCGCGCTGTTCGCCCCGCTCGTCGTACGCCCGCTCACGAGGCTGCTGACCCGGCTGCCGGGGGCGATCGGCATGCTGGTGCGTGAGAACGCGGCCGCCGGGGTGCGCCGTACGGCCGCGGTCGCGGCGCCCGTGCTGGTCACGGTCGCCCTCGCGGGCTCGTTGCTCGGCGCCACCGCCGCCCTGGACCGGGCCGGGGCCGCCGAGGCGCGGGAACGGACCACCGCGGTGTTCGTCGTCACGGCCGCGGATGACGGGTCCCTCGACGCGCGGACGCTGGACCGGCTGCGCGCGGTGCCCGGCGCGCGGGTGTCGACGAGCGCGCCGAGCGCGGTGTACGTCCTGGAGGAGGGCATGGCGCTGATCAGGTCCGAGGCCCGTGCCGTCGATCCCGGGGCGCTGGCGGCCACCGCGCGGCTGCCGCTCACCGCGGGGAAGGTCACCGACCTCGACGACGGCTCGGTCGTCGTCAACGAGGAGTGGGAGCGGCACACGGTGGGGCAGCGCGTGCGGGTGTGGCTCGGGGACGGCACCGAGCGGACGCTGCGGATCGCCGCGGTGATGGCCACCGGCACCGGTGACAACGGCGTCTACGTCACCCCGGCCAACGCGCCGGGCGCCCGCGCGGACCGGGTGGACGTCGCCCTCGTGGACGGCGCCGACGCGCGTGTGGTGGCCGCCGGGCTGGAGCGGGCGGTGCGGCCCACCGGCGGTCGTGTCCTCACCTCGGAGCAGTGGCTCTCCGCCACGGCCCCCGGGACGGAACGCACCACCCGTTACGGCCTCCTGCTGGTCCTCGGCATCGCCCTGCTGTACACGGGCATCTCCCTGGCCAACACCATGGTCATGGCGACCTCCGACCGGGTGCGCGACCTCGCGGTCCTGCGGCTGGCCGGGGCCACGCGGTGGCAGGTGCTGCGGATGGTGGGCGCGGAGTCGCTGACGACGGTCGCGGTCGGCGCGGTCCTGGGCCTGACCGTGGCCGTGCTCAACCTGGCCGGCATGTGGGGAGCACTGGCCCTGCTCTCGGCCCCCGTCACGATCGCCCTCCCCTGGTCCACGCTCGCCGCCGTCACGGCCGCCTGCGCCGTACTCGCCACGGCCTCCGCGGTCGCCCCCGCCGCCCTCGCCCTGCGCCGGCCCGCGCTGGAGTCGGCGGGTGTCCGCGAGTGAATCCTTCGTAGCCCGCGCCGGAACCGGCGGGCCTCGGTGAGTGAGCCCACGCGGCCCGCTCCGGAGGTCCCGCCGGCGCCCTCCCGCTCTCTTCCGAGGTCTCCCCGGAGACCTCGGAAGGACAGCCTCGGAGGTGGGCGGCACACCGCTCCACGACGAAAAGGATCATGAGATGTTCCTCACACGTCATTCCGCCGCCGCACCCGCTCCGAGCACGCGAAACGGGCGGCATCCGATGGATGCCGCCCGTTTCGACGGTGTGCGCGAGGGGGGAGTTGAACCCCCACGCCCTTGCGGGCACTGGAACCTGAATCCAGCGCGTCTGCCTATTCCGCCACCCGCGCATTGGGTGTGTCTTCCGGGCCCTGCCCCTTGGGGCCTTGCGCCTTCCGACACCCAGAACATTAGCACGCTGGTCGGGATGGATTCACATCCCTTTCCCCGTGACCGCTCCCACCGCCTCCGCCGCCCCACCGGCCCCGACGAGCCCGCACCGCCCCGGCCGGCCTCCCCGCGGCTCCCGATGTCGCGACGCCGACTGATTCACGTATCAACCTCGTACCGGTAGTCCCCGTCTGTCCATGAGCCGGGTGGAGTCCACAGCCGGGTGCGGGACACTGGTCTGCAGCCCCCTCTACGATCCATGGCAGAACGACGCGTACGAGCACGGCCGAAGGAGTTCGAAGAGGGGCTCCGGAGGGAACTTCGTCAGGCGTCGACACCCGTCGACCGGGCCGACAGGGGGAACCAGCCGATCGACCGGCGCGTGGATACGATCAGTAAGCAGTACCAGGTAGGCGGTGCACGAAACAGTGCGCCGGGCAGTACACAGGACGGCAGCTACGGAGGAGGTGCCCCATGGGAGTCCTGAAGAAGTTCGAGCAGCGTCTCGAAGGTCTGGTCAACGGCACCTTCGCCAAGGTGTTCAAGTCCGAGGTGCAGCCCGTGGAGATCGCGGGAGCGCTCCAGCGGGAGTGCGACAACAACGCCACCATCTGGAACCGCGACCGCACCGTCGTACCCAACGACTTCATCGTCGAACTGAGCACCCCGGACTTCGAGCGGCTCAGCCCGTACTCCGGCCAGCTCGGCGACGAACTCGCCGGCATGGTGCGCGACTACGCCAAGCAGCAGCGCTACACCTTCATGGGCCCCGTCAAGGTGCACCTGGAGAAGGCGGACGACCTCGACACCGGCCTGTACCGGGTCCGCAGCCGCACGCTCGCCTCCTCCTCCGCCGGCCAGGCCCCCGGCGCTCCCGGCGGCGCACCGCCGACCGGCCGCCCCGGCGGCTACGGCCACCCGTCGGCCGGCCCCGCGGGCGCACCGCCCATGCCGGCCGCGCCGCCGCCCGGCGGCAGGCCCGGCGGTGGCGGTTACGGCTACCCGCAGCCCGCGGGCGGCCAGCGGCCCCCCGCCGCCCCCGCGGCCGGCGGACGCACCCGCTACTGGATCGAGATCAACGGCACCCGCCACCAGATCTCCCGCGCCACCCTCGTGATGGGCCGCAGCACCGAAGCCGACGTACGGATCGACGACCCCGGCGTCTCCCGCCGGCACTGCGAGATCCGGACCGGAACGCCCTCGACGATCCAGGATCTCGGATCCACCAACGGCATCGTGGTGGACGGGCAGCACACCACCCGCGCTACGCTCCGCGACGGCTCGCGGATCGTCGTGGGCAGCACCACCGTTATCTATAGGCAAGCCGAAGGGTGAAGCGGGGGCAATGTCAGAGCTGACCCTCACGGTCATGCGGCTGGGGTTCCTGGCCGTACTGTGGCTGTTCGTGATCGTGGCCGTGCAGGTCATCCGGAGTGACCTGTTCGGCACTCGCGTCACCCAGCGCGGATCACGGCGGGACGCCGGCCGACCGCAGCAGGCCGCCCGCCAGGCGCCTCCGCAGCAGCGCCAGCAGTCCGGCGGCGGTGGCCGCCGTGGCCGGAACACCCCCACCAAGCTGGTCGTGACGGAAGGCACCCTCACCGGTACCACCGTCGCCCTCCAGGGCCAGACCATCACCCTGGGCCGGGCGCACGACAGCACGATCGTGCTGGACGACGACTACGCCTCCAGCCGCCATGCCAGGATCTACCCGGACCGCGACGGTCAGTGGATCGTCGAGGACCTGGGCTCCACCAACGGCACCTACCTGGACCGGACCCGGCTGACGACCCCCACACCGATTTCGCTGGGCGCACCGATCCGCATCGGCAAGACCGTCATCGAGCTGCGGAAGTAGTGCTACACCAATGAATGAGCGCGAGCGGAGCGAGCACGCAGTGGGGGTCCCCGACCAGGGTCCCGGCGCGCTCCCGACCGGAGGGTGGGCAGTGTGGCTCGACACGACCGGCTGTACCCGGAGCCGACGGGCGAGGTGCGCATGAGTCTGTCTCTGCGCTTCGCCGCCGGATCGCACAAGGGCATGATCCGGGAAGGCAACGAGGACTCCGGTTACGCCGGTCCGCGCCTGCTCGCCATCGCCGACGGCATGGGCGGCGCCGCCGCCGGCGAGGTCGCCTCCTCCGAGGCGATCTCCACCATCGTCGCCCTCGACGACGACGTCCCCGGTTCCGACGTGCTCACCTCGCTCGGCACCGCCGTCCAGCGGGCCAACGACCAGCTGCGCATGATGGTCGAGGAGGACCCCCAGCTCGAGGGCATGGGCACCACCCTGACCGCCCTGCTGTGGACCGGTCAGCGCCTCGGCATGGTGCACGTCGGCGACTCCCGCGCCTACCTCCTGCGTGACGGCGTCCTCACCCAGATCACCCAGGACCACACCTGGGTGCAGCGTCTGGTCGACGAGGGCCGGATCACCGAGGAGGAGGCCACCACCCACCCGCAGCGCTCCCTGCTGATGCGGGCCCTCGGCAGCGGCGAGCACGTCGAACCCGACCTGTCCATCCGCGAGGTCCGGGCCGGCGACCGGTACCTGATCTGCTCCGACGGCCTGTCCGGCGTGGTCTCCCACCAGACCCTCGAGGAGGCCCTGGCCAGCTACCAGGGCCCCGAGGAGACCGTCCAGAACCTGATCGAGCTGGCCCTGCGCGGCGGCGGTCCCGACAACATCACCGTGATCGTCGCCGACGTCCTGGACCTCGACACCGGCGACACCCTCGCCGGGCAGCTCTCCGACACCCCGGTCGTGGTCGGCGCCGTAGCCGAGAACCAGAACCAGCTCTCCGACAACGGCATCATGCAGACCCCCGCCGGCCGTGCCTCCGGTCTCGGCAGGCGGCGCGGAGAGGGCGGCGGGGGCGAGTTCGGCCCGCCCGGCAGCGGCGACATCACCGGTTTCATCCCCACCGACGGCTTCGCCTACGGCGACGACGACTTCGTCAAGCCCGGCAAGAACCGCCGGTGGCTCAAGCGGTCCGTCTACAGCCTGCTCGCGCTCGCCGTCCTCGGCGGCGGCCTGTACGGCGGCTGGCGCTGGACCCAGACGCAGTACTACGTCGGCACCAACGGCGAACACGTCGCCCTGTACCAGGGCATCAGCCAGGACCTGGCCTGGGTCTCCCTCTCGGAGATCGAGAAGGACCACCCCGAGATCGAACTCAAGTACCTGCCGCCCTACCAGCGGAAGCTGGTCGAGGCGACCATCGCCGAAGGCGACCTCTACGGCGCCCGCGCGAAGATCGAGGAACTGTCGGTACAGGCCTCCGCGTGCAAGAAGCAGGCCGAGCGGCGTTCCGCCGAGAGCGAGAAGAACGCGAAGACCGGCGAGGGCGAGGCCGGAGGCACCACGGGAACCACACCCGCCTCCTTCACGTCCAAGGCCTCGCCGACACCGAACCCCTCGGGTTCGGCGAAGGCCCCGGAGCAGTCCACGCCCCCGTCCACGACCGCACCCACTTCCAGCCCCGGCCCCAGCCTCTCGGAGGAGGAGCAGAAGGTCGTCTCCCTGTGCGGTAAGCAGTAGGCAAGCCGTGAGAGGCCCTGTCACACGATGAGCAGTACTACCAACCCGTCGACGCAGCACACGTCCACGATCGGCGCGATCGGAGCGCCCAGCCGCCGCAACACCGAGCTGGCGCTCCTGGTGTTCGCCGTCGTCATCCCGGTCTTCGCCTACGCCAACGTGGGTCTGGCCCTCAACGACGAGGTGCCCGCCGGGCTGCTGAGCTACGGCCTGGGCCTCGGCCTGCTGGCGGGCGTCGGCCATCTCGCCGTAAGGAAGTTCGCGCCGTACGCGGACCCGCTGCTGCTGCCACTGGCCACCCTGCTGAACGGCATCGGCCTGGTCGCCATCTGGCGCCTGGACCAGTCGAAGCGACTGCAGGCGAGCAGCACGTTCGTCGAGGCGGCACCGCGCCAGCTGCTGTACTCCGCGCTCGGCGTCGCCCTGTTCGTGGCCGTACTGTTCTTCCTCAAGGACCACCGCGTCCTGCAGCGCTACACCTACATCTCCATGGCCGGCGCGCTGATCCTGCTGCTCCTGCCGCTGGTCCCGGGCCTCGGCCACAACGTCTACGGCGCCAAGATCTGGATCAAGATCCCCGGTCTCGGCACCCTCCAGCCCGGCGAGTTCGCCAAGATCGTCCTCGCGGTCTTCTTCGCGGGCTACCTCATGGTCAAGCGCGACGCCCTGGCCCTCGCCAGCCGCCGCTTCATGGGGCTCTACCTGCCCCGCGGCCGTGACCTCGGCCCGATCATCGTCGTCTGGATCATCTCCATCCTGATCCTGGTCTTCGAGACCGACCTCGGCACCTCGCTGCTGTTCTTCGGCATGTTCGTGATCATGCTGTACGTCGCCACCGAGCGGACCAGCTGGATCGTGTTCGGCCTGCTGATGTCCGCGGTCGGTGCCGTCGGCGTGGCGAGCTTCGAGTCGCACATCCAGACCCGCGTGCAGGCCTGGCTCGACCCGATGCACGAGTTCGAGCTCAGCCGCGCCGGGGTCCAGGACGGCATCGTCCACTCCGAGCAGGCCATGCAGGCCCTGTGGGCCTTCGGCTCCGGCGGCACCCTCGGCAGCGGCTGGGGCCAGGGCCACTCCGACCTCATCGGCTTCGCCGCCAACTCCGACTTCATCCTCGCCACCTTCGGCGAGGAGATCGGCCTGGCCGGCGTCATGGCGCTGATCCTGCTCTACGCGCTGATCGTGGAGCGCGGCGTACGCACCTCCCTCGCCGCCCGCGACCCGTTCGGCAAGCTGCTCGCCATCGGCCTGTCCGGCGCCTTCGCGCTCCAGGTCTTCGTCGTGGCCGGCGGCGTCATGGGCCTGATCCCGCTGACCGGTATGACGATGCCCTTCCTCGCGTACGGCGGTTCCTCCGTCATCGCCAACTGGGCACTGATCGGCATCCTGCTCAGGATCAGCGACACCGCCCGGCGCCCGGCGCCCGCCCCCGCCACCAACCCCGACGCCGAGATGACCCAGGTGGTCCGCCCGTGAACAAGCCCCTGCGCCGGGTCGCGATCTTCTGCGGCCTGCTCATCCTCGCCCTGCTCGTCCGGGGCAACTGGCTGCAGTACGCCCAGGCCGACAAGCTGGCCTCCGACGACAAGAACCGCCGCGTCAACATCGAGCGCTACGCCACCCCGCGCGGCAACATCATCGTCGACGGCAAGGCCATCACCGGGTCCGTCGAGTCCAAGAGCGGCGACTACAAGTTCAAGCGCACCTGGACCGACGGTGCCATGTGGGCGCCGGTCACCGGCTACTCCTCGCAGGCCTTCGGCGCCAACCAGCTGGAGAAGCTGGAGGACGGCATCCTCACCGGCAACGACGACCGGCTCTTCTTCCGCAACACCCTCGACATGATCACGGGCAAGCCGAAGGAAGGCGGAAGCGTCGTCACCACCCTCGACGCCGCCGCGCAGAAGGCCGCGTACAAGGGTCTCGGCGACAAGAAGGGCGCCGTCGCCGCGATCGACCCGACGACCGGCAAGATCCTCGCACTGGCCTCCACGCCGTCGTACGACCCGTCGAAGTTCGCCGGGACCTCCGACGAGGACGCCAAGGCCTGGCAGGAAGTCCAGAAGGCGAACAACCCCGACGACCCGATGCTGAACCGGGCACTGCGCGAGACCTACTCGCCGGGCTCCACCTTCAAGGTGGTCACCGCCGCGGCGGCGCTGGAGGAGGGCTTGGTCGACGACGTCGACACCAAGACCGACACTCCGGAGCCGTGGATCATGCCGGACACCACCACGCCCCTGCCCAACCACGGGAACATCCCCTGTGAGAACGCCACCCTGCGCGTGGCCCTCCAGTACTCCTGCAACAGCGTCTTCGGCAAGCTGAGCCACGAGGTCGGCAACGAGAAGATGATCGAGTACGCGGAGAAGTTCGGCTTCAACAACCCCGAGCTCGACACCCCCGTCCGCGCCGCCGAGAGCATCTTCCCCGAGGACAACCGGTCGCAGAACGCCATGGCCGGCATCGGACAGGCCTCCAACCGCGCCACCCCGCTCCAGATGGCCATGGTCACCGCGGCCATCGCCAACGACGGCAAGCTGATGAAGCCGTACATGGTCGACCAGCTCAAGGCCGCGAACCTGGACACCATCGAGACGACCGAACCGCAGGAGCTGTCCCAGCCCCTCTCCTCGGAGAACGCGCAGAAGATCCAGGAGATGATGGAGACCGTCGTCGAGGACGGTACCGGAGGCAACGCCAAGATCGACGGCGTCACCGTCGGCGGCAAGACCGGTACCGCCGAGCGCGGCGTCAACAACAGCGGCAAGCCCTACGCCTGGTTCATCTCGTACGCCAAGACCGATGGGGGTTCCCCGGTCGCCGTCGCCGTCGTCGTCGAGGACAGTGACGCGACCGGTGCCGACATCACCGGCGGTGGCCTGGCCGCACCGATCGCCAAGGCCGTCATGGAGGCGGTCCTCAAGGGCAAGCAGTGACCCCCGTCACGTCTGCTTCACATCGGTGCACGTTGCGGTACCGGTCCCATATCGGCTGACGCACTTGGCCAGGTCACACAAAAAGAGCCGGGTACGGTAGGCCCGGACGGCAGCCTCCGGCGGCACGCGTGTGCCGCCCGGGACCGACGGAGAGGGCTGGTAGTAGCTATGGAAGAGCCGCGTCGCCTCGGCGGCCGGTACGAGCTGGGCCCGGTGCTCGGCCGTGGTGGCATGGCGGAGGTTTACCACGCGCATGACACCAGGCTCGGACGCCAGGTGGCGGTGAAGACGCTGCGCGCGGATCTCGCACGCGACCCGTCCTTCCAGGCCCGGTTCCGCCGGGAGGCCCAGTCGGCCGCCTCGCTCAACCATCCCGCGATCGTCGCGGTCTACGACACGGGCGAGGACTACATCGACGGGGTCTCCATCCCGTACATCGTCATGGAGTACGTCGACGGCTCCACGCTCCGTGAGCTCCTGCACAGCGGCCGCAAGCTGCTGCCGGAGCGGACGCTGGAGATGACCATCGGCATCCTCCAGGCCCTGGAGTACTCCCACCGGGCCGGCATCGTCCACCGCGACATCAAGCCGGCCAACGTCATGCTGACGCGCAACGGCCAGGTCAAGGTCATGGACTTCGGCATCGCCCGTGCGATGGGCGACTCCGGCATGACGATGACGCAGACCTCGGCCGTCATCGGCACCGCGCAGTACCTCTCGCCGGAGCAGGCCAAGGGCGAACAGGTCGACGCGCGTTCCGACCTGTACTCCACCGGCTGCCTGCTGTACGAGCTGCTGACCGTCCGGCCGCCCTTCGTGGGCGACTCCCCGGTCGCGGTCGCCTACCAGCACGTACGGGAGGAACCGCAGCCGCCGAGCGTCTTCGACCCCGAGATCACGCCCGAGATGGACGCGATCGTGCTGAAGGCGCTGGTCAAGGACCCCGACTACCGGTACCAGTCGGCCGACGAGATGCGCGCCGACATCGAGGCCTGCCTCGACGGCCAGCCCGTCGCGGCGACCGCCGCCCTGGGTGCGGTCGGCTACGGCGGCTACCCCGACGACCAGCCGACGACGGCCCTGCGCCAGGACGCCGGCGCCGCGGCGGCGACCTCGATGCTGCCGCCCATGAACCCGGACGACGGCGGCTACGGCTACGACGACCGCCAGAGCCGCCGACGCCAGCCGAAGAAGAACAACACCTCGACGATATTGCTGGTCGTGGCGGGTGTCCTGGTCCTCATCGGCGCGATCCTGATCGGCCGCTGGGCCATCGGCGGTGGCGGCGGCGTGGGCAACGACACGGTCGCGACCCCGAACTTCGTCGGCGAGACCAAAGAGGACGCCGAACAGCTGGCCGTCAACGGCGACTTGAAACTCACCTTCAAGGAAGAGCCCTGCGAGGACCAGAGCAAGGGCAAGATCTGCGAGCAGGATCCCGCCGCGGGTACGAAGGTCGAGAAGGACTCCACCGTCAACCTGACGGTGTCCACCGGGGCGCCGAAGGTCGAGGTTCCGGATGTCGAGGGCCTCACCTTCGACGACGCGGAAGAAGCCCTGAAGGAGAAGGGATTCGAGGTCGAGCAGCAGACCGAGGAGTCCACTCAGACACCCGACACGGTGCTCTCCCAGAACCCCGCGGGCGGCACCTCGAAGGAGAAGGGCTCCACGGTCACGCTCACCGTCGCCAAGGAGACGGCCCAGGTGACCGTGCCCAGCCTCCTGGGCAAGAGCCCTGCTGATGCCAAGGTGCTGCTGGAGGCAAAGGGTCTGGTACTCGGAACTCAGACGGAGGAGGAGTCCACGGCCCAGGCCGAGGGCACCGTCTTCGAGCAGAGCTTCGCCCCGGGTACGGACATCGACCGCGGCAGTACGGTCAACATCAAGATCGCCAAGGCACCGCAGAACGAGGCGTTCGCCATGCCGAAGGTCACCCAGATGACGGTCGCTCAGGCCAAGCAGGTTCTCGCCGGAGCGGGCCTGCAGTTCGAGAAGGTCCAGGGCGGGGGCGACGACAACGCCATAGTGCTTGACAGCAACCCGCGGGAAGGCCAGCAGGTCAAGAAGGGCGACAAGGTCACCTTGGTCGCCATCGGCGGTCAGCAGGGCAACAACGGAGGCAACAACGGCGGCATCTTCGGCGGCCTCACCGGCGGCCGCGAGGACGACTGACGCGTCGTAGCACCCCGTACGACAGGAGCCCCGGCCCTCTTCGGAGAGGGCCGGGGCTCCTTGCTGCGCGGGTCGCCCCGCGCGGGGTCAGCGCAGTTCCTCCGGAGGGGTCCGCTCCTCGTCCACCTTCTCCGTGCGGACCAGTTCGCCCCAGACGATGTACCGGTACTTGCTGGTGTACACCGGCGTGCAGGTGGTCAGCGTGATGTAGTGGCCGGCCTTCTTCCTGCCGGACTCCTTCGGGATCTTCCCGAGGACGTCGACGTTGTACTTCGAGGTCTCGGGGAGGATCGCGTAGGTCTTGTAGACGTACCAGGTGTCCTTCGTCTCGAAGACGATCGGGTCGCCCTTCTCGATCCTGTGGATGCCGTGGAACTTCGCGCCGTGCCCGTCCCGGTGGGCGGCGAGCGTGAAGTTGCCCTTCTTCCCGGAGGTCGGCAGGGTCGCCTTCACGGGGTCGGTGTAGTAGCCGGCGACGCCGTCGTTGAGGACCTTCATCGACGTGCCCTTCTCGACGAGGATCTCGTCACCGCTCATCGCGGGCACGTGCAGGAAGCCGATGCCGTTCTTGCTGTCGTAGGAGGCGGGTTCACCGCTGCCACCGTCGTCGTCGGATCCCTGGGACCAGGAGTCGCGGACCTTGTCCGCCTGCTTGTCCGCCGCGCGGTCGGCGACGACGTTCGTCCACCACAGCGAGTAGACGACGAACAGGCCGAGCACCAGGCCCACGGTGATGAGGAGTTCCCCGAAGAAGCTGACCACCATCGCCACCGGCCCCAGGCGGCGCTCCGGTGGCGGCGGGGACGCGGGCGCGTCGGCGTGTTCTTCGGTGTCGTCGGCGGTCGCTGCCACGTTCCCTCTGCCCTTAACTGACGAGCGCATCCGGCTTGCCCTTGCTGCGCGGCCGTTCCTCGACCATCTTGCCCCAGACGATCAAGCGGTACTTGCTGGTGAACTCCGGTGTGCACGTGGTCAGCGTGATGTAGCGGCCGGGCCCGGTGAAGCCCGATCCCTTCGGCACCGGTTCGAGGACGCTCACGTTGCTCGGCGACGTCACCGGCAGGACCGACGCCATCTTGTAGACGAAGTACTCGTCCTGCGTCTCCACCACGATCGGGTCGCCCGGCTCCAGCCGGTTGATGTAGCGGAACGGTTCCCCGTGCGTGTTGCGGTGGCCCGCGAGCCCGAAGTTGCCGGTCTTCGCGTCCGGCATCGCCGTCTTCAGCGCGCCCTCCGCGTAGTGCCCCACCATGCCGCGGTCGAGCACCTTCTTGCTGCTGATGCCCTCCGCGATCGGCACCACCACGTCCAGTTTGGGGATGTGCAGCAGCGCGAAGCCCTGCCCCGGCTCGAACGCCCCCGGCTTGCGCTCGCCGCTGGCCCAGTCGTTCTGGAGGTCGCTGACCTCCTTGCCGGCCTGCGCGTGCGCCCGCACGTTCGTCCACCACAACTGGTAGGTGACGAACAGCAGCATGAGCACACCGCAGGTGATGAACACCTCGCCGATCGCCCGGCTCGCGACGACCGCCGGACTCGCCTTGCTCGCCCGTGCCTGCCGACGCGCCTCCACCCGCGACAGCGGAGCCCGTGACGCCTCCTCAGGCGCCTCTGACGCGGCTTCCCGGCCCGCTTCGGTGCCAGGGCCCTCCGTGGCCTTGTGAGAGCCTCCACGGCGCCCGTGGCGCTTCCTGGCGGCCTTCCTGCGGGCCGCACGCCCGCCCGGTGCCGCTAAGGGAGCCGACGCGGACTCCTCACGCGCCGTCCGCTCCGGCGGCTCGGGGATCCTCAGCGCCACCGTCTCCTCGTCGACCGGCGGCAGATACGCGGTGCTCTCGGCAGCGCCGCCATAGGGGTCGGACGCCGTGTCGCCGTACCAGCCGTCCCCGTACGCACCCGGCGCCCCGTACGGCTGTCCGCCGTACGAGGTGTCCTGTTCGCCGGCGCCGCCGTAGGCGTCGGCGCCGGACTCGCGCTCGGGGCGCAGCGCGGTCACGCCGTGGCCCTGCCCACCACCGGAGCGAGCCCCGCCGACCTCGCCACCGCGCCCTCGTCGCCGCACTCCACCAGCCAGTTGGCCAGCATCCGGTGACCGTGTTCGGTCAGCACCGACTCGGGATGGAACTGCACGCCCTCGACCGGGAGTTCACGGTGCCTCAGCCCCATCACCATGCCGTCCGGCGTCCTGGCCGTGACCTCCAGCTCCGCCGGCACCGTGGCCGGTTCGGCGGCCAGCGAGTGGTAGCGGGTCGCCGTGAACGGGGAGGGCAGGCCCGCGAAGACGCCCTTGCCCTGGTGCTCCACCGGCGACGTCTTGCCGTGCAGCAGCTCGGGCGCACGGCCCACGACACCGCCGTACGCCACCTGCATCGACTGCATGCCGAGGCAGACGCCGAAGACCGGCACCCCGGTGGACGCGCAGTGCCGGACCATGTCCACGCAGACGCCGGCCTCCTCGGGAGTGCCGGGGCCCGGCGACAGCAGCACCCCGTCGAAACCTCCCCCGCTCTCGGCTCCGCTCGAGCGGGAGGTGCCCCCACGGACGTACGCCGTCGACACCTCGTCGTTGCGCAGGACCTCGCACTCGGCGCCCAGTTGGTAGAGGTACTGGACCAGGTTGAAGACGAAGCTGTCGTAGTTGTCGACGACGAGAATGCGCGCGCTCACTGGTTGTCCACCGTCACATCGTTGAAGGGCAGCAGCGGCTCGGCCCACGGGAAGACGTACTGGAAGAGGACGTAGACCACGGCGGTGATCAGCACCAGTGAGATGAGTGCCCGCACCCATCCGTTGCCCGGCAGATGCCGCCAGATCCAGCTGTACATGCCGTCCCTTCCGTCGTACCACGGCACCAGACCCACGCCGTACGCCAACAGACTAACGGCGTGCCCCCTCCGGTTTCCCGGCCTCCACAGGCTGTGTGAGGTCGGGACCGGTACGGCCGTGTGCACCCACGCATACGTGGTTCAGGGCCGATCGCCTCGATGTCCGGGCATGTTTCACGTGAAACCCGGACGGGCCGCTACTCCACGGGCTCCGCGTAGTGCAGGTCCACCGTGCCCGAGTAGCCGGGCAGGGTCGTCGGCCCGTTGTCCTCGACCTGCCAGCCGAGCCCGTAGACGTTGACGTACACCATGTAGTTCTGGATCGCCGGCGCGGCGCTGAGCGCCTTCTTCAGCTTCTCGGGATCACCGACTGCCGTGATCTTGTACGGCGGTGAGTAGACGCGGCCCTGGAGGATCAGGGTGTTGCCCACACAGCGCACGGCACTGGTGGAGATCAGTCGCTGGTCCATGACCTTGATGCCCTCGGCGCCGCCCTGCCACATCGCGTTCACCACGGCCTGGAGGTCCTGCTGGTGGATGACCAGGTAGTCGGGCTGCGGCTCGGGATAGCCGGGGAGCTTGGCGGTGGCGTCCGGCGGCGCGTCGTCGAGGGTGACCGTGATCGCCTCACCCTTGAGCTTCTGCGTGCCGGCGCGCTTCTCCAGGGCGGCGAGCTTGTCGTCCTCCGCCTTGGTGCTGCCGTCGTCACGCTCGGCGAGGGACTCCACGTCGTCGCGCAACGCACCGTTGGACTCCTCCAGCTCGCCGTTCTTGCGGCTGCGCTCGTGGATCAGGTCGGAGAGCTTCAGCAGCGAGGCGTCCGTGCGGATGTTGGTGCCCTTGGCCGTGTCGAAGCTGGTGAAGAAGATGAGTCCCGCCAGAGCGAAGACGCCCGCGGTGAGGATCCGCACGGGTCGGAGACGGCGTCGGCGGGCAGGGCTGGATTCCTTCCCGGGAAAGTCGGCAGAATTGCTCAACGTACCCTTATCTCCTTCGGCGCCGTGGAAGCACTACGCTAACGGACGCCCGGGGGAGTGCTCGGAGTCCCCTTGTACGCTGCCCCGAGCCCGACCCAGTTCCCTGCGCGGCCACGCAGCGCATCGACAGGAGAGACCCTCGTGCCGAAGTCACGTATCCGCAAGAAGGCCGACTACACGCCGCCGCCGGCGAAGCAGACGACCGCGCTCAAGCTGACCAACCGTGCCTGGGTCGCGCCGGTGATGCTGGCCATGTTCCTCATCGGCCTGGCCTGGATCGTCGTCTTCTACGTCACCGACGGCTCGCTGCCCATCGACGCCCTGGGCAACTGGAACATCGTGGTGGGCTTCGGGTTCATCGCCGCCGGGTTCGGCGTCTCCACTCAGTGGAAGTAACGCTCGCCGCACGGTGAGCGCTCCTCTGCCCAGGGCTGTCCATCAGCTCTGGGCAGGGTTGTCCTCTGAGTTATCCACAACCCTTGTCCACATGTGGATAGGAGACCCGATCTGTGGATAACTTTCGGGGCATTGACGCCGGTGTGACAGAAATACCGGTAACCGAAAATCTGTTCGCACACCGCTTGAGCTGCGGAAACACTGGTCGATCACCCAGCGCACAGCCTTCCGGGCACCCTGTGCACAAGATCCGCCACCGACTGTGGACAAACTCGGTGCTCAGGTAAGCTGCGCCGTCCTCAGCAGGGTCATCAGGACGACCACGGTCAGTACCAGCGCACACGTGCCGTACTGCACCAGCGCCCGCCGCTCGCGCGGGGCGTGCACCATGGCGTACCCGATCACGACACCGGCGACCAGGCCTCCGATATGGGCCTGCCAGGCGATGCTGCTCCAGCCGAAGGTGAAGATCAGGTTGATCACCAGCAGGGCGATGATCGGGCGCATGTCGTAGTTGAGCCGGCGCATCAGTACGGCGGTCGCGCCGAACAGCCCGAAGATCGCGCCGGACGCACCCAGCGAGGCCGTGGTCCCCGAGGCCAGCAGATAGGTCAGCGCGCTGCCCGCCAGCCCGGAAACCAGATAGAGCGCGAGGTAACGGGCGCGACCGAGGGCCTGCTCCAGCGGCCCGCCGAGCCACCACAGGCTGAGCATGTTGAAGCCGATGTGCCAGATCTCCTCGTGCGTGAACATCGAGGTGACCAGGCGGTACCACTCGCCGTCGGCCACGCCTTGGGCCGGCATGAACGGCGCCGGCGGCCAGACGCCGATGAGATACAGGTCGCGCAGCAGAGACGGCCGGACCTGTACGGCGATGAACACCGCCAGATTGATCCCGACCAGGATCTTGGTGAGCAGCCGGGGATCGGCGGCGACGGATCCACCGGCGATCGTGCGGGGCATGGAGGCCGAAGGCGCGTGTCCCGTACCCGAGCCCTTGCGGACACACTCCGGGCACTGGAACCCGACCGAGGCGTCGACCATGCACTCCGGGCAGATCGGCCGCTCGCACCGGGTGCAGCGGATGCCGGTCTCGCGGTCCGGGTGGCGATAGCAGACGGGGACACGCTGGGCGCCCTGCGGAGTGCCGGCTGCCTGGTCGTCCATGGGATCCCCTAGGTCGTGTGGAAAAGCCCCGCCCCGCCCATCCTTACGGATGAGCGGGGCGATTGGTTCCCTTCGGGGGCTTTCGCGCTCCGGGGAGGAGGTGTCAGCCCTTGCTGATCTCGCCGATCACGACCGACTCGATCACGACGTCGTTCACCGGGCGGTCGGTGCGCGGGTTGGTCTGCGCGGACGCGATGGCGTCGACGACCTTCTGGCTGGCGGCGTCGGCGACCTCGCCGAAGATGGTGTGCTTGCGGTTCAGCCAGGCCGTCGGGGCGACGGTGATGAAGAACTGCGAGCCGTTGGTGCCCGGCCCGGCGTTGGCCATCGCCAGCAGGTAGGGCTTGTCGAAGCGCAGGTCCGGGTGGAACTCGTCCTCGAACTGGTAGCCGGGACCACCGGTGCCGTTGCCCAGCGGGTCTCCGCCCTGGATCATGAAGCCGCTGATCACCCGGTGGAAGACCGTACCGTCATAGAGCTTGTCCGTGGTCTTCGCACCGGTCTGCGGGTGGGTCCACTCCCGCTCGCCCTTGGCGAGCTCGACGAAGTTCTTGACCGTGATCGGCGCCTGGTTCGGGAAGAGCCGGACCTGGATGTCGCCGTGGTTGGTCTTGAGGGTGGCGTTGAGCTGCTCAGCCACGATGTGCCTTCCGTTGTCTTTCCGTGACTCCCTGATCCTCGCACGGACGGGGCGCGCAGTCGCCCGGCGCCCGTTCACAGGTGGGGAACCGGGCCGTTCCGCTTGCCCGGAACCGGGTGAGTGGTCCCGCGCCGGGGGCGCATGACGGCGATCCGTGGCATTGTCGACGACAAGCTCCCGTTGCCCCGTATTCATCCGCTATCGCAGCCGATATCACCATCGATCAAGTTCACCGGCACCCGGATGCCCGTCCGCGCATGCCGCGCGGTGACCCGGCAGGCATGATCCGTAAAAGGGTGGAAAGTCGAAATACCGTACGCCACCGAGGAGGAGGAACCCGTGACCCGCATCGACAGCGTGCGCGCCGCGACCGGTTCGGCGAAGGACAGCGTGCTGCACGCCGCGGAAGCGGTGGCGCCCTACGCCGACACGGCCAAGGTCAGGGCCGCGCACTACGCGCAGGAGGCCCGCGTACGGCTCGCGCCCATGGTGACGCAGGCCGCAGGCCAGGCCCGCGTCCAGTACGGCGCCCATGTGCAGCCGTATCTGGAGCAGGCCCGGACGCATGTGCCGCCGAAGATCGACCTGGCCGCTCACCAGGCCGCCGACCGCACCCGCAAGGTCGCCCGGCAGGCGGCGGACTACTCCCGTCCGAGGATCGAGCAGGCGGTGGCCGTCGCCGGACCCGTGACGGAAGAGGCCGCGGCCCGTGGTGCGGCCGCACTGGTCGCGCTGCGCGGCCAGGTTCCGGCGCGGCAGATCCAGAAGCTGGTCCGCAAGCAGCGGCGGCGGGCGAAGGCCGGCCGTGCCGCGAGGGTGGTCCTGGTCCTGGGCGCCGTGGCGGGCGGTGCCTTCGCCGCCTGGAAGTGGTGGGACAAGCAGGCCAACCCGGACTGGCTGGTGGAACCGCCGGCCGCGACGGACGTGCCGTCGGGGTCGGCCAAGCTGACGTCGGTGGACGGCAGCAGCGGGGCCACGCTCGACCCGGAGGTCGAGGCCAAGGAGGCCGAGGAGGAGGCCGCCCGGCGCGACGACCAGACCTGACGCGCGGCGGCGTCAACGGCGCGGTGGGGCGGGAGACTTGGATGTCTCCTGCCCCACCGCGCCGTTTCACGTGAAACAAGGGACCCCTCCCACCGCGTTTCCGCAGGCGGGAGGGGTCCGAGTGTGGAGCCTAGGGGAGTCGAACCCCTGACATCTGCCATGCAAAGACAGCGCTCTACCAACTGAGCTAAGGCCCCGGAGGAAAGCGTCCACCTGCGAGAACCGCATCCCGGTGGGCGCCTGGGACCAGAGTACCGGGTACCCCCGGGGATTCCGCAAAAAGATTGGGGGTCCCCGTGACCAACCACTCTCCGTAAGATGCTCGGACGTGGTTCGCTACAGCGAACCACGGTTCTTGGGGAAGCGATGGGGAGACGCAATGGACGCCGCACAGCAGGAAGCCACCGCAAGAGCGCGGGAACTGCAGCGGAACTGGTACGGGGAGCCGCTGGGGGCGCTCTTCCGTAGGCTCATAGACGACCTGGGCCTCAACCAGGCTCGCCTCGCGGGGGTTCTGGGACTGTCCGCGCCGATGCTGTCGCAGCTGATGAGCGGCCAGCGGGCGAAGATCGGAAATCCCGCCGTGGTGCAGCGGGTGCAACTGCTGCAGGACCTGGCGGGGCAGGTCGCCGACGGCAGTGTGAGCGCGGCCGAGGCGACCGAGCGCATGGACGAGATCAAGAGGTCACAGGGGGGTTCGGTGCTCAGCAACACCACACAGACGACGAGCGGTTCGGGGGCGCCCACGGTCAAGCGGGTGGTCCGTGAGATCCAGTCCCTGCTGCGTTCGGTGGCCGCCGCCGGTGACATCATCGAGGCCGCCGACACCCTCGCCCCCACGCACCCCGAACTGGCAGAGTTCCTCCGGGTCTACGGCGCGGGCCGCACCTCCGACGCGGTCACGCACTACCAGTCCCACCAGAACTGATTCCCCGCCCGGCGGCCGAAGGGGGTTCGGCTGCCGGGGACGCGCGGAAGACGGGGGGACACCGCAGGGGAGGGGCGACGCACAGCGATGGGTGAGGTCTTCGCCGGCCGGTACGAACTGGTCGATCCGATCGGGCGCGGGGGTGTCGGTGCCGTCTGGCGCGCCTGGGACCACCGCCGCCGCCGTTATGTGGCCGCCAAGGTCCTGCTGCAGAGCGACGCCCACTCCCTGCTCCGCTTCGTGCGCGAGCAGGCGCTGCGGATCGACCATCCCCATGTCCTGGCGCCCACGAGCTGGGCCGCCGACGACGACAAGGTCCTGTTCACCATGGACCTGGTCACCGGCGGTTCGCTGGTCCACCTGGTCGGTGACTACGGTCCGCTGCCGCCGGCCTTCGTCTGCACCCTGCTCGACCAGTTACTGGCGGGGCTCGCCGCGGTGCACGCGGAGGACGTCGTGCACCGTGACGTCAAGCCCGCCAACGTGCTCCTGGAGGCCACCGGCACGGGCAGGCCGCGGCTGCGGCTGTCGGACTTCGGCATCGCGATGCGGCTGGGCGAGCCCCGGCTGACCGAGACCAACCTGGTGGTGGGCACTCCGGGTTATCTCGCGCCGGAGCAGCTGATGGGCTCCGAGCCGGACTTCCCCGCCGACCTGTTCGCCGTGGGCCTGGTGGCGCTGTATCTGCTGGAGGGCGCCAAGCCGGACGCCAAGGCCCTCATCCAGTACTTCGCCGACCACGGGACGCCCGGCGCGCCCCAGGGCATCCCCGAGCCGCTGTGGCAGGTGGTGGCCTCGCTGCTCCAGCCGGATCCACAGGCGCGGTTCCGTACGGCCACAGGAACGCGGAAGGCGCTCGCGGCCGCCGCGGAGCTCCTTCCGGAGCCCGGCGCCGACGACGAACTGATCGAGATCTTCGACCAACTGGGTCCCCTGCCCCCGGGGTTCGCCGCGGACGGCCCGCTGAAGCGGGCTTCGGGCGTGGTGCGTACGGCCCCGGAGGAGGAACGGGACTCCTCGCCCGGTTCCGGATCCGGCCGGGACACGGGCGGTGCGGACGCCTCCGGCGGCACGACCGGCCCCGGGACCGTCCGGCCGGCCACGGCGGCGGGCGTCGGCACACACGCCGGAACCGGCTCAGGGGCGCTCGGTGCGGGCCCGGACGGAGGCGGAGGCGCCGTACCCACCGATCCACGTCCGGGCACCGCGTCCGGCGCCTCCCCGCACCCGCCCGGCATGTCGGACACCGGGAGCTTCCCCCTGCCGCCACCCCGGTCCACGGTCACCTCCTCCCCCGTGACCGCTCCGCCGCCCCCCGAGCAGGCCCCCCAGGTACCGGTGCGGCACCGGCCAGCCGGCGCCGTCCCCTCCGTGTCCCCCCACGACCCCACTCATCAGCTGCGCGCTCCCCTGCAACGGCCGGCCCCGCGTCCCGACGCCTCCACCGCGGAGTACACCGCCCAGGCCCCGCAGACCCCGCCTGTGGGCGAGACGCTGTCACAGCGCGGGCCCACCGCCCCCCGGACCCATCGCCGACGCAGCCGCCGCCCCGGCCCCCCGGCAAAGGCGGTCGTTCCCCTGCTGCTCCTGGCCCTGGCCTGCTACGCCGTGGGGTTCTGGGCCCTCACGCACGTCTGACCGCCGCCGTCCGGGCCGTCCACGGTCTACGGCACGGCCCTCCGCCGGGCCGCCAGCGTCCACACACCGAGCCCTGCCAGTAGCGCGGTGCCCGTGCCGATGCCGCCCACCGCGAGCGCCCGGAAGGCGGAGTCGTCGCCCGCGTCCTCGCCCTCGGCCGCCGCCTCCCGGTCCTCCCCCGTGACCGTGAAGACGTCCGGCGGCACGGACTCCCCCGCGTATCCGGGCCCGTCCTGTGCCGCACCGCTCAGCCGCACCCGCAGCGTCAGCGGGACGGGCCCGTCGCCGAAGCCGTCCGCCACCGCGGCCGAGAGGTGTGCGACGAGGTAGTAGGAGCCGGCGAACCGCATCGCCCCGACCTGGCGTCCGGCGGCGTGCCGATTGGCGTACTCGACCGGCGGGAGGGGCGCGAGGCTCTCCGCCTTCCGGCCGCCGTCGTAGCCGACGCCCACGTCCACGACGTGACCGCGTACGGGGTTGTAGAGGTCCAGGTCCAGCGCGGCGGCGGTGTAGCCGCTGACGCCCTTGCTCGAACCGCCCAGTTCGGCGGTGGCGTAGAGCTGCCGGCCCCAGTCGACGGGGACCTTGTAGAAGAGTGTCTGGCCGGGGCGGATGTCGTCCCGCCAGACTCCCTGGCCGACGGGGGCGGCCCGGGTGAAGCCCGCGCCTCCGGGGCGCCGTTCGGGCTTCCCGGTGAGGGGCCGGGGCGGGGCGGAGTTCCACTCCCTCGGCGCGCTCGTCGCACCGGTCCGCTTCAGAGGGGGCTCCGCCACCGCGGTGAGCTCCATCTCCCAGGGGCCGGGGGAGGAGCCCTCCCCGTCCGGGTCGACGCGTTCGACGCTCAGGTAGTACGTACCGGCCTCCTGGCAGAGTGATCTCCTGGGAGAGATCTCCCGCATGGCCCACGCGGCGACCGGATGCCGGCTGCCGGCGGTGCCGAAGCTCGCCGTGTCCACGTCGCAGGAGCGGCCCTCGCCGTCCTGCACGGACACCTTGACCCCGTCGATGACGGAGGCGGTGCGGCCGGCCGGGGGTACGGCGGTGGCGGAGGCGTAGGTGCTCGTGGTGGCGTCGAGTTCGAGCCGGTAGTAGACCGCGCCGCTCGCCGGGAGAGTGCTCCGGTAGGTGCGGCCGGGCTCCAGCTCCACGGCGTCCGCGGTGCTCGTGGTGCCGTCGATCCTCCGCGCGTCCTCGGCGAAGGCATAGGCCCCGACGTCTTCGGCGGCCTCGTCCGCGACGGCCACCCGCCCCGGCAGCACACCGGCCAGTCCCAGCACCGTCACGGACACGAGCGTCACCACGCCCGCGCGTACGCCGGCCGAGGGCCCGCCGTGCCCGGCCCGGGCCCTACCCCGCCGTCCCCTCACTCGCCACCCCTCGTCGTCGCCCGGACGTCGCACCGCGCCCATCCTGCCCCGCGGACGAGGCCCTCCGACAAGTCCCCGGCACACACAAAACCCCGACCGCGTGGGCGGCCGGGGTCTGTTCAGCGTCGGATGTCGGTACTCACGAACCCGTGGGCACGGAGTCAGTCGCCTCCGTCCACAGATCCTGCTCGGCGCGATCCGCCTGGATCTGGCGGTACACGAGGAGCCCGCCGATGGCGGCCAGTGCGACCAGGAGAAGCTTCTTCACCGCGCGACCTCGTCTTTCCTTGACGTAGGGGACCTCTGGCGCCCGACTATACACACCGGTCGATACCGATCGGTGACCTGCGTCGGCCTCTCCAACTGCCCTCCCGCACGGCGCAGTAGAAGCGGAGTACGGCGATCCGGCCGGAGGGTGATCACATCCGCACGGACGGTCACTTTGGCGGCTTCTCCGCCGTCTCCCTATCTTTTCTCCGCTTATGCACCCATCCGTGTGGTGTTCATCTGAACATCCACGCGCCACGGGCGTCGGTCCATCATTTCGCGAGCCCCATACACATCATGAGGAAAGTACGCAAATCGCCCAACCCGAAAGTGAGGGGCCATGGCCCGGAACAAGGTCATGAAGCTGTGGAACGCCGTCGTCACCGCGTTCCTCGCACTGTGCACGGCGCTCGGACTCATCACCACGACCGCTTCCGCGGCCGTACCGCAGACCGACAAGACGCGCAACAGCGACAGCACCCCGAACATGTCGGCGCCGACGACGCCCCTGCGGTCCTGGTCACTGGCCAAGGCCCTGCCCCCCACGATGAAACAGCGCATCCACGCCGAGGCCCACGGCAAGTCTCCCAGTTGCCGGCACCGTCCGGTCTCGGACACGACGGCGGAGTCCGACCCCGCGGACTGCTCCGACGACACGACGTCCACCCGCACGGAGCCCGCCACCGGCCGCATCCCCCTCCAGCGCTGATCACGGGGCCTCCACCGCCCCCTCCTCGCGCCGTCGCCGCTTCCCCGAGTCCTGGCGAACTCGCGTACAGCACCACGGCCCGAGCCGACACCAGAAGACCCCGGTCGACATCCGACCGGGGTCTTCTTCGCCGTCCACCCGTCCACGTTCGCTGTCCACGGCAGGGGACGGATGCCGGCCACTGCGACCGCTTCAAGGCCGTCGTCCGGGGCTCGTCCCTCCGGGCGGGGCCCCGGGTGCCGCTCACCGGCTGATGCGGCCCGTGAAAGACAAGAACCCCAGCCGGTACCGGCTGGGGTTCTTGTCGCTGGTGGGGCTAACAGGATTTGAACCTGTGGCCTCATCCTTATCAGGGATGCGCTCTAACCAACTGAGCTATAGCCCCGCCGCGCTCTGCGGTGTGTGTTCCGCGCGCTGACTCCTGAAGATTAGCGCACGACCGGGGCAGTCCCAAAATCGGTTGTCGCGGGACCCTCGGAACGGGCGGGGAGACCGCTGTGAACAGCTCACTCGTCCTCGGCCAGCGTCAGCTCGACACCGCCCACAAAACCCGCGGAGAGGTTGTAGATGAACGCGCCGAGCGTCGCCAGCGCCGTCGCCAGGACGACGTCGATGACCGCGATGATCGTCGTGAACATCAGGACGTTGGGCAGCGACAGGAACGACTGGAGGTCGAAGCCGTTCGACTCGTTGGAGCCGGTCGCCTCGGAGATCGTGCTGCCGACCGTCGAGAACACGCCCATGGCGTCCATGACCATCCACAGCACCGCGGACGCGACGATCGTGCAGATGCCGAGCGCGATGGAGAGCAGGAAGCTGACCTTCATCACCGACCACGGGTCGGCCTTCGACACCCGCAGCCGTGCCTTGCGCACGCGCGGGGTGGTACGCGCTCCCGTGCGGGGACGTCGTACCGCGCCGGTCTGACCGGCCGCCGTACCGGCCGGGTAGGCCTGCGGCGGGTGGTACGGGCCCGCCTGCTGCTGCGACTGCCGTTCCCCCGGCAGTGGTGAGGCCGTCTGAGCGGCGGCGCCCTGACCGGGCGCGGCCTGCTGCGGGCCTCGGGTGTCCGTCACGGTTCCCCCCTGGGATCCCTGCCTGTCGGACGAGGAGGCGTCCTTGACGGGCGGCTTGATCGCTTTGAGATTGGTCGTGTGCGGATCCGCCGCCCGCGCGGCGGAGCCACGGCCGCCGCCGTCCGTTCCCCTGCTGGTACCGGCCGGTCCGGCGCCCGTGGCTCCGCTCACGCTGACTCACTCCTCGTGCTACTCGGCCGAGGGCGCCTCACCCTCGTCCGTACTGGTGGTCGCTTCCCCGTCGGTGGTCTCGTCCACGGCCACGTCGCCGTCGACTTCCTCCGCCTCGCGTCCGGCCTCGGCATTACGGGCGATGCCGACCACGGCATCGCGCTTGCCCAGATTGATCAGTTGGACGCCCATGGTGTCACGGCCGGTTTCCCTGATCTCGTTGACTCGCGTACGAATCACACCGCCCGACAGCGTGATGGCGAGGATCTCGTCGGTCTCCTCGACCACCAGCGCGCCGACGAGGGTGCCGCGGTCCTCGACAATCTTGGCAGCCTTGATGCCGAGGCCGCCGCGACCCTGGACGCGGTACTCGTCGACGGCGGTCCGCTTCGCGTACCCGCCGTCTGTGGCAGTGAACACGAACGTACCGGGTCGAACAACATTCATCGAGAGCAGCTCGTCCCCCTCGCGGAAACTCATGCCCTTGACGCCCGAGGTCGCACGGCCCATGGGACGGAGCGTGTCATCGGTCGCCGTGAACCTGATCGACTGCGCCTTCTTGCTGATCAGCAGCAGATCGTCGTCGGCCGAGACGAGTTCGGCGCCGATCAGCTCGTCGTCGGAACCGTCCTCCTGCTCCCGCAGGTTGATCGCGATCACACCGCCCGCACGCGGGGAGTCGTAGTCCTTCAGCGGCGTCTTCTTCACCAGGCCCGCCTTGGTGGCCAGGACCAGGTAGGGCACCGCCTCGTAGTCGCGGATCGCACGGATCTGGGCGATCGTCTCGTCCGGCTGGAAGGCCAGCAGGTTCGCCACGTGCTGCCCGCGCGCGTCCCGGCCGGCGTCGGGCAGCTCGTAGGCCTTCACCCGGTAGACCCGGCCCTTGTTGGTGAAGAACAGCAGCCAGTGGTGGGTGGTGGACACGAAGAAGTGGTTGACGATGTCGTCTTCCTTGAGCTTCGCGCCGCGCACCCCCTTGCCGCCGCGCTTCTGGGCCCGGTAGTCGTCGGTCTTGGTGCGCTTGATGTAGCCGCCGCGCGTGACCGTGACGACGATGTCCTCCTCGGCGATCAGGTCCTCGATGGACATGTCGCCCTCGTAGGGGATCAACTTCGTCTTGCGGTCGTCGCCGTACTTCTCGACGATCGCGGCCAGCTCCTGGCTGACGATGCCGCGCTGGCGGACCGGGGAGGCGAGGATCTCGTTGTACTCGTTGATCTTCGCCTGGAGTTCGTCGTGCTCCTGGACGATCTTCTGGCGCTCCAGGGCGGCCAGCCGGCGCAGCTGCATCTCGAGGATGGCGTTGGCCTGGATGTCGTCGATCTCCAGGAGGTCCATCAGGCCCCCGCGCGCGATCTCCACGGTGTCACTGCGCCGGATCAGCGCGATGACCTCGTCGATGGCGTCCAGGGCCTTCAGCAGGCCGCGCAGGATGTGCGCCCGCTCCTCGGCCTTGCGCAGCCGGAAGCGCGTACGGCGGACGATGACCTCGATCTGGTGGTTCACCCAGTGCCGGATGAACGCGTCCAGGGAGAGCGTGCGCGGCACCCCGTCGACCAGCGCCAGCATGTTGGCGCCGAAGTTCGACTGCAGGTCGGTGTGCTTGTAGAGGTTGTTCAGGACGACCTTGGCGACCGCGTCCCGCTTCAGCACGATGACCAGGCGCTGGCCGGTCCGGGACGACGTCTCGTCGCGGACGTCGGCGATGCCGCCGATCTTGCCGTCCTTCACCAGGTCGGCGATCTTCTGCGCGAGGTTGTCGGGGTTGGTCTGGTAGGGCAGCTCCGTGACCACCAGGCACTGGCGGTTCTGGATCTCCTCCACCTCGACCACCGCGCGCATGGTGATCGAGCCGCGGCCCGTGCGGTACGCCTCCTCGATGCCCTTGCGGCCGACCACCAGGGCGCCGGTCGGGAAGTCGGGGCCCTTGATGCGCTCGATCAGCGCGTCCAGCAGCTCCTCGTGGGATGCCTCGGGGTTCTCCAGGTACCACTGGGCGCCGGCCGCGACCTCGCGCAGGTTGTGCGGCGGGATGTTGGTCGCCATGCCGACCGCGATACCGGCCGAGCCGTTGATCAGCAGGTTCGGGAAGCGGGCAGGCAGGACGGTCGGCTCCTGGGAGCGGCCGTCGTAGTTGTCCGTGAGGTCGACGGTCTCCTCGTCGATGTCACGGACCATCTCCATCGACAGCGGCGCCATCTTGCACTCGGTGTAGCGCATGGCCGCCGCCGGGTCGTTGCCCGGCGAGCCGAAGTTGCCGTTGGAGTCCACGAGCGGCATCCGCATCGACCACGGCTGCGCGAGGCGGACCAGCGCGTCGTAGATCGAGGAGTCACCGTGGGGGTGGTAGTTGCCCATGACGTCGCCGACAACGCGGGCGCACTTGTAGAAGCCGCGCTCGGGACGGTAGCCGCCGTCGTACATGGCGTACAGCACGCGGCGGTGCACGGGCTTGAGGCCGTCACGGACGTCCGGCAGCGCACGCGAGACGATGACGGACATCGCGTAGTCGAGGTAGGAGCGCTGCATCTCCGTCTCGAGCCCGACGGGCTCGACACGCATCGCCAGGGCGTCACCCTCGGGTGTCGTCACAGGAGTGTTCTCGTCGGTCATTGCTGGTGAAGGTCCTTCCTGGTGCGGTCAGCTGAGACCGACTCAGATGTCGAGGAAGCGGACGTCCTTGGCGTTGCGCTGGATGAACGCGCGGCGGGCTTCGACGTCCTCGCCCATGAGGACCGAGAACAGGTCGTCGGCCTGGGCGGCGTCGTCCAGGGTGACCTGGCCGAGGACCCGGTGCTCCTGGTCCATCGTGGTGACGCGCAGTTCCTCGGCGTTCATCTCGCCGAGACCCTTGAAGCGCTGGACGGAGTCCTCGCGGATGCGCTTGCCGGCGTTGCGGCCCATCTCGATCAGCGCGTCGCGCTCGCGGTCGGAGTAGGCGTACTCGAAGTCGTCCCGGCCCCACTTGATCTTGTAGAGCGGCGGACGGGACAGGTACACGTGTCCGGCCTCGACCAGCGGCCGCATGAAGCGGAACAGGAAGGTCAGCAGCAGGGTGTTGATGTGCTGGCCGTCGACGTCGGCGTCCGCCATCAGAATGATCTTGTGATAGCGGAGCTTCTCGATGTCGAAGTCCTCGTGCACACCGGTGCCGAACGCGGAGATCATCGCCTGGATCTCCTGGTTCTGCAGGATCCGGTCGATGCGCGCCTTCTCGACGTTGAGGATCTTGCCGCGGATCGGGAGGATCGCCTGGTACTGCGGGTTGCGGCCGGACTTGGCCGAACCGCCGGCGGAGTCACCCTCGACGATGAAGATCTCGCACTTGGTGGGGTCGTTCGACTGGCAGTCGGACAGCTTGCCCGGCAGCGACGCCGACTCCAGCAGGCCCTTGCGGCGGGTCAGGTCGCGCGCCTTGCGGGCCGCCACGCGCGCGGTGGCCGCCGCGATGCCCTTGCGGATGATGTCCGCGGCCTCGTTGGGGTTGCGGTCCAGCCAGTCGTTGAGGTGCTCGTAGACGACCTTCTGGACGAAGGTCTTCACCTCGGTGTTGCCCAGCTTGGTCTTGGTCTGGCCCTCGAACTGCGGCTCGCTCAGCTTGACCGAGATGATCGCGGTCAGACCCTCGCGGATGTCGTCACCCGTGAGGTTGTCGTCCTTCTCGCGCAGCAGCTTCTTGTCCCGCGCGTACTTGTTGATGAGCGAGGTGAGCGCCGCGCGGAAGCCCTCTTCGTGCGTACCGCCCTCGTGGGTGTGGATGATGTTGGCGAAGGAGTACACGCCCTCCGTGTAGCCGCCGTTCCACTGCATGGCGACCTCGAGGGACAGGTGCCTGTCCTTGTCCTCGGCCTCCAGGTCGATCACGGTGGGGTGCACCACGTCCCCCTTGCGGGAGTTGAGGTACTTCACGAAGTCGAGGATGCCGCCCTCGTAGTGGTACGAGACGGCCTTGACCTCGTGCTTCTCGTCCTCGCCCGCCTCGTCCGCACCGGCGGTGGCCTTCGCCGACTCACGCTCGTCGGTGAGGTTGATCCGCAGGCCCTTGTTGAGGAACGCCATCTCCTGGAAGCGCCGGGAGAGCGTCTCGAAGGAGTACTCGGTGGTCTCGAAGACGTCCGGGTCGGCCCAGAAGGTGACCGTCGTGCCGGAGTCCTCCACCGCCTCGTGCTTGGCGAGCGGCGCGGTCGGGACGCCCAGCTTGTAGTCCTGTGTCCAGCGGTAGCCGTCGCGCTTGATGTCGACGGACACCCTGGACGACAGGGCGTTCACGACGGAGACACCGACACCGTGCAGACCACCGGAGACCGCGTAGCCGCCGCCGCCGAACTTGCCGCCCGCGTGCAGCACCGTCAGCACGACCTCGACGGCCGGCTTCTTCTCGACGGGGTGGATGTCCACCGGGATGCCACGGCCGTTGTCGACGACCCTGACGCCGCCGTCGGCGAGGATCGTCACGTCGATCGTGTCGGCGTGACCGGCCAGCGCCTCGTCGACGGAGTTGTCGACGACTTCCTGCACCAGGTGGTGCAGTCCTCGCTCACCGGTGGAACCGATGTACATACCGGGTCGCTTGCGGACCGCGTCCAGACCCTCGAGGACGGTGATCGCACTGGCGTCGTACGAGGCGGTGACCTCGTTGCCCGAGGTGGTCGCCGCGCTGTTCACGCCGGTGTCGGTGGACGGGATGTTCTCGTTGGGGTTGCCGGAATCGGCCACGAAGCGCCCTTTCTGGCACAGCACGAGCCGGGCTCGTCGGCAGGTTGCCGGAGCGGCTGCGGCATGTTGCGTTGGTAAGCCTTGATCAGCGTTGCTCAGCTTTTCCCGGGCGGTCCCCACGTTCGGGGCGGGATTGTCTTCCATTCTACCGGTAGCACTGACATCGATGGGGGTTTGCGGGCACCTGAGTCCGCATGTGCCGCCCTCAACCGGTCTCGTCCGACTCCCGATATGCGGATGGGGGATCCAGGAGCCCCACGAGGGCACCCAGCGCTTCGGGCCGTCAACCCTTGGCTACTTAGGAGTCAGGTGGCGATTCGCAACCGTGTGCGGTGCCGCGACGAAACGGGCACCGGCGGCCGGACAGCGCTGTTGAGACCCGTGTTGTGATGTCCATCACGTGGGGCTGAAGAGCCCGAAACGGGCGCCCGGTCACCCGTACGTGTCCCCCGGACCCGTGCTTCCGGGAGCGCGCAGGGGCCCGAAGCGACGGGCGGGACCGCCGGGGCCGACAACCTTGATCAGCCGCACGGTGCCGTGCCCGAGGTCCTCGTTCAGACGCGCGACCAAGGTCGGCGCGAGCAGCCGCAGATTCGTCGCCCACGCCGTGGAGTCGCAGCGCACGACCAGCACCCGCTCGTCCTCGTCGTACCGCTCCGGCTCGCAGTGCTTGGCCACGTCCTCGCCGACGATCTCGGGCCAGCGCCCCATCACCCCGCCCACCGCGGCCGGGGCCTCCCAGCCGCGCTCGCTGAGCAGCCGGTTGATCGCCGGGCCGAGCGCCATCGGGTCGCGCCGGTCGGCGCGCGCGCCGGAACGCAGGCCGCCGCGCCGCGCCTGCTTCTTCTGCTGCGCCGCGTCCCCACGCGCGCGTGCCGCCTCCTTGGCCGCGCGCAACGCCACGCGCGCGAGGTCGACACCGGACGGCTCGGGGGCCTTCCCGGCACCGTTTCCGGGCGTGCCCTGGTCGGTCATACGCGCTCCACCGTCCCCTCGGACACGGCGAACCGCGCACCCGCCAGCACATGGGGCACGTCGTCGTCGACCGCCGCGGTCACCAGGACCTGCTCGCCGGGCGCCACCAGCTCGGCCAGCCGCTCGCGCCGCCGCGCGTCCAGCTCGGCGAAGACGTCGTCGAGCACCAGCACCGGCTCGTTGCCCTCCGCGCGCAGCAGGTCGTAGGAGGCCAGACGGAGCGCCAGCGCGTACGACCAGGACTCGCCGTGGGAGGCGTAGCCCTTGGCGGGCAACTGACCCAGCTTGAGCAGCAGGTCGTCGCGGTGCGGACCGACCAGGGTGACGCCCCGCTCGATCTCCTGCTTGCGGGCCTCGGCGAGCGCGGCCGTCAGCTGCTCGAAAAGGTCCTCGCGCGTATGGGCCTCGCCGGGCGCGGACGGCTTGTACTCCAGGGCGACCGGTCCGCCGCCGGGCGCGAGCTGCTCGTACGCCTTGTCGGCCAGCGGCTGGAGCGTGGCGATCAGGTCCAGCCGCTGCGCCAGGAGCTCGGCGCCCGCACGCGCGAGGTGCTGGTCCCAGACGTCGAGCGTGGACAGGTCCAGGGTGCGACCGCCGTGCCGGCGCGCCAGCGCGGCCGACTTCAGCAGGGTGTTGCGCTGCTTGAGTACCCGGTCGTAGTCGGAGCGGACACCGGCCATGCGCGGGGAGCGCGCGGTGATCAGCTCGTCCAGGAACCGGCGCCGCTCACCGGGGTCGCCCTTGATCAGGGCGAGGTCCTCGGGCGCGAACAGCACGGTCCGTACGATCCCCAGCACGTCCCGGGGCCTGACCTGCGAGGACCTGTTGATGCGGGCGCGGTTGGCGCGGCCCGGGTTCAGCTCCAGCTCGACGAGCTGCTGCCGCTCGCCCTGCCGGACCTGGGCCCGGACGATCGCGCGGTCGGCGCCCATGCGGACCAGCGGGGCGTCGGAGGAGACCCGGTGACTGCCGAGGGTGGCGAGGTAGCCGACCGCCTCGACCAGGTTCGTCTTGCCCTGCCCGTTGGGCCCGACGAAGGCCGTCACCCCCGGGTCGAGCGGGACCTCGACCCGGGGATAGGACCGGAAGTCGGCCAGCGACAGATGCGTGACGTGCATGGTCGTTCCGCCGACCTCCCCCGGCGTTGCGGACCGCGGAAACGGTCCTGTGGGTATGGGACGTGCCCTGTGGACTACTTCTTCTCGACCGCGTGGCCGCCGAACTGGTTCCGCAGCGCCGCGATCATCTTCATCTGCGGCGAGTCCTCCTGACGGGAGGCGAACCGCGCGAACAGCGAGGCGGTGATCGCCGGCAGCGGGACCGCGTTGTCGATGGCGGCCTCCACAGTCCAGCGTCCCTCACCGGAGTCCTGTGCAAAACCCCGGAGCCCGTCCAGGTGCTCGTCCTCGTCCAGGGCGTTCACCGCGAGGTCGAGCAGCCAGGAACGGATGACGGTGCCCTCCTGCCAGGAGCGGAACACCTCCCGGACGTCGGTCACCGAGTCGACCTTCTCAAGGAGCTCCCAGCCCTCGGCGTAGGCCTGCATCATGGCGTACTCGATGCCGTTGTGGACCATCTTCGCGAAGTGGCCCGCGCCGACCTTGCCCGCGTGCACCGAGCCGAAGTCGCCCTCCGGCTTGAGGGCGTCGAACACCGGCTGCACCTTGGCGACGTTCTCCTTGTCGCCGCCGTACATCAGCGCGTAGCCGTTCTCCAGGCCCCAGACGCCGCCCGAGACGCCGCAGTCGACGAAGCCGATGCCCTTGGCCGCCAGCTCCTCGGCGTGCTTCTCGTCGTCCGTCCAACGGGAGTTGCCGCCGTCCACGACGACGTCACCCGGCTCGAGCAGCTCGGCGAGCTCGTCGATCGTGGACTGGGTCGGCCCGCCCGCCGGAACCATCACCCACACCACACGGGGGCCGCTGAGCTTGTCCACAAGCTCCCGCAGGCTGTGGACATCGGCGAGGTCCGGGTTGCGGTCGTATCCGAGGACGGTGTGACCCGCGCGGCGAATCCGCTCGCGCATGTTGCCGCCCATCTTGCCGAGGCCGACGAGACCGAGCTCCATCAGTTGTGATCCTTAGGTATGCGACGTGGCGTGACGGCACGTACGTGCCGGCGTCCGAGCCTAAACCCGGACGCCCGCGCACATCTGTGGGCATACGCGCTCATACGCAGCCCTCACCTGCGGCTTTGCTCGGGACGACGGTCAGCCGCTGAGCCGCACCGGCATACTGCGGTCTTGTGGGGGGACGACCCCCACGCCCCCGGCAGCCGCTGCGGCGGGCGCACCTCAGCCGCTGAGCCGCACCGGCATGATCAGGTACTTGTAGGCGTCGTCCGCCTCCGCGTCCACCGCCGGACGGCCGCTGAGCAGCGCCGGCTTGGTGGACGTGGTGAAGGACAGCTGGGCCACCGGGGAGTCGATGGCGCTCAGGCCGTCCAGCAGGAACGTCGGGTTGAAGGCGATCGAGATGTCGTCGCCCTCCAGCTGGGCGTCGACCCTTTCCACAGCCTGTGCGTCGTCGCTGGAACCGGCCTCCAGGATGAGCACGCCCTGCTCGAAGCTCAGCCGCACCGGGGTGTTGCGCTCGGCGACCAGGGCCACGCGCTTGACGGCCTCCACGAAGGGGGCGGTCTCGATCACTGCGACGCTGTTGAACTCGGTCGGGAACAGCGTGCGGTACTTCGGGAGGTCGCCCTCCAGCAGGCGCGTGGTGGTACGGCGGCCGGCCCCCTCGAAACCGATCAGGCCCTCGCCCGCACCCGAGCCGGACAGCGCCAGGATCACCTGGTCACCGCTGGTCAGCGCCTTGGCGGTGTCCTGGAGCGTCTTGGCGGGCACCAGGGCGACCGCGGAGACCTCCGGGTTCTCCGGCTTCCACAGGAACTCGCGGACCGCGAAGCGGTAGCGGTCGGTGGAGGCCAGCGTGACGGTGTCGCCCTCGATCTCGATGCGCACACCGGTGAGGACGGGCAGCGTGTCGTCACGGCCGGCCGCGATGGCGACCTGCTGCACGGCGGAGGCGAAGACCTCGCCGGGGACCGTGCCCGTCGCGTTCGGCATCTGCGGCAGGGCCGGGTATTCCTCCACAGGCAGTGTGTGGAGTGTGAACCGCGAGGAGCCGCAGACCACCGTCGCCCGTACACCGTCTGTGGAAATCTCCACCGGCCGGTTGGGGAGGGCGCGGGAGATGTCGGCCAGCAGCCGGCCCGAGACGAGGACCGTGCCCTCCTCCTCGACCTCCGCCTCCACCGACACCCGCGCGGAGACCTCGTAGTCGAAGCTGGACAGGCTCAGCTGGCCGTCCTCGGCCTTCAGGAGCAGGCCGGCGAGGACAGGGGCCGGCGGACGGGCCGGGAGGCTGCGCGCCGCCCAGGCCACTGCCTCCGCGAGTACGTCGCGTTCCACCCGGATCTTCACTGTTGCCGCCTCCTGCTGTTGCCGGCGCTTCTCGCCCTGCCTGGCTTTCGTCGTCTGACTCGGTGTCGTCGGCCCCGGTGAGGGGAAGGACACCGGGAACAGTCTGACGCACCGCACTGACAGTAGGTGCCCCTCGGGGTCAAGTCGTGACGAGTGGCAGTCGGGGCCGAGACACCGAGTTGTGCACAGGGCCCCCTTCGAAACGAATTCCTCGCTCTCTCTAGTTGGGAGTAGTAGTAGGGCCTGTGGATACCGTGGATAACCTCGTTTCCGCAGGTCAGGTTGGGGATTTTGTCCACGGGGCCTGTGGGTGGAGGCCGTGGACAACTGGGCCTCTCTGTGGAGAACGGAAAGTTCTGCACATCCCGTGCACAGGGAGGGGCGAGTTCTCCCCAGCTCCGTCCCCAGGTTTGAGGCTCTTTCCCACAGGCCCCTTCGGCAGTCCGGTGTGATGCCTTTCACTCGCCACGGTGAGAGAGTGCGTTGTGTTGCCGAACAGTGGACAGGCATGTGGAGAACCGGGCGATCACTGGGGACAACCGCCTTCAGCCTGTGGGTTGTCCGTGGACAACTCGGTGCACAGGTGGTGAGCCTCCAGTTTGTCCACAGCCTGTGGAGATCGCTTTTCCACGTATCCACATGCCGCTGAACTGGACCGATGGCTCCTCGGCAGGCTGCCCTGTGGACAAGATCGGGACAACTTCCCGGTCCCCAGGATGTGGACGGGAAAAAGTCACCGAATCTGTGGAGGAAGGCCGTAACCCGGCTCCGGAATCGAACAGCGCCGAGGTGCTCCACGAGGAGGCGAGGCGCTCCGGGACACGACAAGGGCGCCCCCGGATCGCTCCGGGACACGCAAAGGGCGCCCCCGGATCGCTCCAGGGGCGCCCTCGACGAAGTCCGTCCGGCCTGTGGGCCGCTCAGCCGGCCTTGATGCGGTTGGTGAGCTCGGTGACCTGGTTGTAGATGGAGCGCCGCTCGGCCATCAGATTGCGGATCTTCCGGTCGGCGTGCATCACCGTGGTGTGGTCGCGGCCGCCGAACAGCGCGCCGATCTTCGGCAGCGACAGGTCCGTCAGCTCACGGCACAGGTACATGGCGATCTGGCGGGCCGTCACCAGCTGCCGGCCCCGGGAGCTGCCGCACAGGTCCTCGACCGTGAGGCCGAAGTAGTCGGCCGTGGCGCCCATGATGGCCGTCGAGGTGATCTCCGGCGTCGAGTCGTCACCGCCGGGCATCAGGTCCTTGAGGACGACCTCCGTCAGGCCCAGGTCCACCGGCTGCCGGTTGAGCGAGGCGAACGCCGTCACCCGGATCAGCGCGCCCTCCAGTTCACGGATGTTCCGCGAGATCCGGGAGGCGATGAACTCCAGCACCTCCGGCGGGGCGTTGAGCTGCTCCTGCACCGCCTTCTTGCGCAGGATCGCGATGCGGGTCTCCAGCTCCGGCGGCTGGACGTCGGTGATCAGGCCCCACTCGAAACGGTTCCGCAGCCGGTCCTCCAGGGTGACCAGCTGCTTGGGCGGCCGGTCGCTGGAGAGCACGATCTGCTTGTTGGCGTTGTGGAGCGTGTTGAAGGTGTGGAAGAACTCCTCCTGCGTCGACTCCTTGTCCGCCAGGAACTGGATGTCGTCGACGAGCAGGATGTCCATCTCGCGGTACCGCTTGCGGAAGCTGTCGCCCTTGCCGTCGCGGATGGAGTTGATGAACTCGTTGGTGAACTCCTCCGAGCTCACGTACCGCACGCGCGTGCCGGGGTACAGGCTCCGCGCGTAGTGGCCGATCGCGTGCAGCAGGTGGGTCTTGCCGAGCCCGGACTCCCCGTAGATGAACAGCGGGTTGTAGGCCTTCGCCGGTGCTTCGGCGACGGCGACCGCGGCCGCGTGCGCGAAGCGGTTGGACGCGCCGATGACGAACGTGTCGAAGAGGTACTTCGGGTTCAGCCGCGCGGTCGGCTCACCGGGGCCGGCCGCCGGTGCCGGCTGCGCCGCCAGCGGGCCGGGCGCGCCGGTGGTGGGCAGGTTCGGACCCACCGGGCCGCCGCGGTGGACGTGCCCGGATCCGGAGGGCGGATCGGGCAGCTCGCGGCGCCTGGCGTCGCGCTGGTCGTAGTCGCCTCGTGATGTGTCGTAGTCGGAGCGCTGCTGGTCGTAGGACGGCCGGTCCATGGGCTGCGGACGGTAGTCCTGCGCGGGCGGGCCGCCGCCGTAGCCGTCCTGCGAGCCGTACGAGTCCTGGGACCCGTAGGTGTCCTGCGGGGGCGTGGCGTACGGGTCCCGCTCCGGGAAGCCGAGGCGCTGCTGCTGCCAGCCGTACTCCTCCTGCGCCGGCCGCGGCCAGGCGCCGGGCTCCGGGCGCTGGTACTCCGACGGATAGGCGGGACGGGCGGTGGGCAGCTGGTCACCGGAGGGGCCCTGCTGCTGGTCGGTACGGCGGCGGCCGTAGCTCTCGTATCCCTCGTAGCCGTCGTACCCCTCGTACGGCTCGCGCTCCTGCCGGTCCGGCCGGTCGGACCGCTCCAGGTGATCGGGGCGCTCGGGGCGTTCCTGGCGGACGGCCGGAAGCTCGGGCTCCTCGTAACGCGGCTGGAGGCGCGGCGCCGGCGGGGGAGAGGGCTCGCCGGCGGTGTCGTCGACGGTGATCGCGATGCGGATCGGGCGCCCGCACTCGCGGCTCAGGCTCTCGCTGACGACGGGGGCGAGGCGGCCCTCGAGCACGCCCTTCGCGAACTCGTTGGGTACGGCGAGCAGCGCGGTGTCGGCGACGAGTGCCAGCGGCTGGCAGCGCCGGATCCAGTGCTCGTCCTTGCCCTCGACCCCCTGTCCGCGGCCCTCCCCGAGGAGCTGCTCCAGTACGCGTGGCCACACTGCGGCAAGATCGGCAGGTACGTCAGCCACAGGGCACGCTCTCTCACAGGTCCTTCGATCGTGTGATGCGGAGGACGGGTCGGGATGTGAATCGGGTGGTGGGGGGATCAAGGAAACGACTCGTCAAGGGAACGAACCGGAGTCAAGCCACGGTAGTCAGCGCGGCCGGTACGGTTCAAGTTGTTGTCCCCAGGCTGTGGACAAGTGTCCCTCAGTCGTCGCCGGTTTGACCGAATGGCGCAGCCGCGCGTACCGTGACCAGGTCGAGTTGTCGATGGCTGCTGCCGCCTGCCTCCGATGGGCACAGATCACGCAAGGTGATCGGTCAGCGGTGCACTCGGGCGTAACGCGAGCTACTCGTGGGCGCACGGTGACAGCCAGGACGGCACCCCGCAAACACCGAGTCTTTCTGGAGCCCCCGAGTGAGCAAGCGCACCTTCCAGCCGAACAACCGTCGTCGCGCCAAGACCCACGGCTTCCGGCTGCGTATGCGCACCCGTGCCGGCCGCGCGATTCTCGCGTCCCGCCGTAGCAAGGGTCGCGCCCGTCTGTCCGCCTGATCCCGGTCAGGTCATGCCGTCGTGCTGCCCACCGAGAACCGGCTGAGGCGGCGCGAGGACTTCGCGACCGCGGTACGACGAGGGCGCCGGGCAGGAAGCCGGCATCTCGTCGTCCATCTTCGTAGCGGTGCCACGGACCCGCATGCGCCTGGGGAGAGCGCTCCCCCGTCGTGTGCGGGTTTCGTCGTGAGCAAGGCCGTGGGCGGTGCGGTGGTGCGCAACAAGGTGAAGCGCAGGCTTCGCCATCTGATGCGCGAGCGAATCGACCAGTTGCCCCCCGGTAGCCTGGTAGTCGTACGAGCGCTGCCCGGTGCGGGTGACGCCGACCATGCACAACTGGCCCGAGACCTGGATGCCGCCCTGCGGCGGCTGCTGGGAGGGGGCGCGCGATGAAGTACCCGCTGCTGGTTCTGATCAAGATCTACCAGTGGACGATCAGTCCGCTGCTGGGACCGGTGTGCAGGTACTACCCGTCGTGTTCCCACTACGGCTACACGGCCATCGACCGGCACGGTGCCATCAAGGGCACAGCGCTCACGGCCTGGCGCATCCTTCGGTGCAATCCGTGGTCGCCGGGTGGTGTGGACCATGTTCCGCCGCGCAAGCGTCCGCGGTGGCACGAAATGCTGCGTGACGCCTGGCGTGCACGCAGGGGCGGGACCTCCGCCGCCGAACCGGCCACCGAGGGGCGGACCTCTCCCACAGGTCCGACGAGCCCTTCGAGCCCGGCCGCAGAGACCCCGTCCCATGCCCAAGGAGCATGATCAGTGGACACGATTGCCAGCCTCTTCAGCTTCATCACGACACCTGTCTCCTGGGTCATCGTCCAGTTCCACAGCGTGTACGGCGCCATTTTCGGCCCTGACACCGGTTGGGCCTGGGGCCTGTCCATCGTGTCCCTGGTGATTCTGATCCGTATCTGCCTGATCCCGCTCTTCGTGAAGCAGATCAAGGCGACGCGCGCGATGCAGACGCTCCAGCCGGAGATGAAGAAGATCCAGGAGCGCTACAAGAACGACCGGCAGCGCCAGTCCGAAGAGATGATGAAGCTGTACAAGGAGACGGGTACCAACCCGCTCTCCTCGTGCCTTCCCATCCTGGCGCAGTCGCCGTTCTTCTTCGCCCTCTACCACGTGCTCAACAGCATCGCGTCGGGTGACACCATCGGTGTGATCAACGAGCGTCTGCTGGAGAGCGCGCAGAAGGCCCACATCTTCGGTGCCCCGCTCGCGGCGAAGTTCACGGACAGCGCGGACAAGGTCGAGGCGCTCAACGCCTCGCTGACCGATGTCCGTGTCGTCACGGCGATCATGATCGTCCTGATGTCGCTGTCGCAGTTCTACACGCAGCGCCAGCTGATGACGAAGAACGTCGACACCACGGTGAAGACGCCGTTCATGCAGCAGCAGAAGATGCTGATGTACGTCTTCCCCGTCATCTTCGCCGTCTTCGGCATCAACTTCCCGGTCGGTGTCCTCGTCTACTGGCTGACCACCAACGTGTGGACCATGGGCCAGCAGATGTACGTCATCCACAACAACCCCACGCCGGGCTCCAAGGCCCAGGCCGCGTACCTGGAGCGCCTCTCCAAGAGCGTCTCCAAGCACGGCAAGACCCGCAGCCGCGGTGAGCGCGCCATCGTCAAGGCCATCGTCGCGAAGGGCCGGGACCGCAACGAGTACGAGCGCAAGTTCGTCAACGGTCTGAACAAGGAGGGCCTCGCGGCCCAGGCCGACGGCACGGTGATCAAGAGCGAGAGCACGGCCGCCGCTCAGGCCGAGGAAGAGGCCGCCGTCAAGCGGCAGCAGCCCAAGCGGCAGACCAAGTCCCAGCGCCAGTCCGGCACGGCCAAGGCGGCCGGTGAGCCCACCTCGCTGACCAAGTCCGACGAGCCCGAGGACGCCAAGCCCGCCGGCCCCGCCAAGAAGGACAACGCCAAGTCCGCCGGCAGTACCCGCAGCAGGGCCCAGTCCGGGCAGCGCAAGGGTCCGCAGCGGCCCAAGTCCCCGTCCAAGAAGTAAGAAGGAGTCCATCCCGTGACGGAAGGCACCACCTCCGCCGCTGCCGAGGGCGCAGACACCCTGACCCGCCTGGAGCAGGAGGGTGAGATCGCGGCGGACTATCTGGAGGGTCTGCTCGACATCGCCGACCTCGACGGCGACATCGACATGGACGTCGAGGCCGACCGCGCCTCCGTCTCGATCATCAGCGACACGGGCAGCCGTGACCTGCAGAAGCTGGTGGGTCGTGACGGTGAGGTGCTGGAGGCGCTCCAGGAGCTCACACGTCTGGCCGTGCACCGGGAGACCGGGGACCGCAGCCGTCTCATGCTCGACATCGCCGGCTACCGGGCCAAGAAGCGGACCGAGCTGTCCGAGCTGGGCGCCAAGGCCGCGGCCGAGGCCAAGAGCAGCGGCAAGGCCGTGAGGCTGGACCCGATGACGCCGTTCGAGCGCAAGGTCGTGCACGACGCGGTCAAGACGGCCGGCCTGCGCAGCGAGTCCGAGGGCGAGGAGCCGCAGCGCTTCGTCGTCGTGCTTCCCGCCTGATCGGCTCTACGTTCCACCGGCCCCGTCTGTTGCGCAGACGGGGCCGAACTTTGTCAGCCTGATAGTTCTGTGGTTCTGGTGTCGGCGCCCGGTGCCGGCACGGTACGGAAGGACGGTCCCCCGTGACGGAGGCAGCGGAGCTTCCCCCCGCGCCCGAGCAGGCACGCGAGGTGTTCGGAGATCGCTTCGAGGACGCGGTCCGGTACGCGGAGCTGCTCGCCGAGGCGGGCGTGCAGCGCGGCTTGATCGGGCCGCGTGAGGTGCCCCGCCTGTGGGAGCGGCATCTGCTGAACTGCGCGGTGCTCTCGGAGGTCGTGCCCGAGGGGGTGACGGTGTGCGATGTGGGCTCGGGTGCCGGCCTGCCGGGCATCCCCCTGGCACTGGTCCGGGAGGACATCAAGATCACTCTGCTGGAGCCGCTGCTCCGGCGTACCAACTTCCTGACCGAGGTCGTCGAGCTGCTCGGACTGGACCACGTGACGGTCGTACGTGGCCGGGCCGAGGAGGTCATGGGGAAGCTGCCTTCGGTGCACGTGGTGACTGCTCGCGCCGTGGCTCCGCTCGACCGCCTCGCCACATGGGGCATTCCTCTGCTGCGGCCCTACGGCGAGATGCTGGCGCTCAAGGGCGACACCGCGGAGGAGGAGCTGAAGAGCGCGGCGACGGCGCTGAGTAAGCTCGGTGCCGTGGAGACATCCATCGTGCATGTGGGCGAGGGCGTCGTGGATCCGATGTCCACGGTGGTGCGGGTCGAGGTCGGCGAGAGTCCGGGCGGTGTGCGGTTCGCGGCGAAGCGCGCGAAGGCCGCCCGTACGGGACGGGCCAGGCGTCGGCGCTGAGGGCCGGACGTACTCCACACAAGCTGCCGAACCCATGCATGCCGGAGTGTCGCGGCGGTGCCGCCTCGGCCCCTGTGCATCGTGTTTCACGTGAAACATCGCTCACTGCTGCACGGCATCATCAGTCGGGGCCGCGCCGCGGCCGAACCTCGTGACCGGAAGCCTCTCGGTTCGCTCGGAGAGGCTCCTGTTCCCGACAAGGCACCGGCCTCCTCAAGAGGTGTGGAGTTGTCCACAGAGGTGGTTTTCTCCACAGAACGTCAGGGCTCACTGGTTCACGACCCCGAAGGCATGGGAGGCTCTGTTCATAGCGAGCCTGAAGTCGAGGAGAGTGAATCCTTGCGGTCCGACGCCAACATCGCGGGACCGATGACCGATCCGGTCCCCGGTCCCCGTACCGAGTCGACGGGAGTGGATGTTTCACGTGAAACACCGCCTCCGATGGACGACACTCCCATCGGTCGTGCTGCCCAACTGGCGGTGGAGGCTCTGGGACGAGCCGGTGAGGGCCTGCCACGGCCCGAGCAGACCCGTGTCATCGTGGTCGCCAACCAGAAGGGCGGTGTCGGCAAGACGACGACCACCGTCAACCTTGCCGCGTCGCTCGCTCTGCACGGCAGCCGTGTCCTGGTGATCGACCTCGACCCCCAGGGCAATGCGTCCACAGCCCTGGGCATCGACCACCATGCCGAGGTCCCCTCCATCTATGACGTTCTGGTGGAGAGCAAGCCGCTCGCGGAGGTCGTCCAGCCGGTCCCCGATGTCGAGGGACTCTTCTGCGCACCCGCCACGATCGATCTCGCCGGTGCGGAGATCGAGCTGGTGTCGCTGGTGGCGCGAGAGAGCCGGCTACAGCGGGCGATCCAGGCGTACGAGCAGCCACTGGACTACATCCTCATCGACTGTCCGCCCTCGCTCGGCCTGCTGACGGTCAACGCGATGGTGGCCGGCCAGGAGGTCCTGATCCCTATCCAGTGCGAGTACTACGCGCTGGAGGGGCTGGGGCAGCTGCTGCGCAACGTCGACCTGGTGCGGGGGCACCTCAACCCCACTCTGCACGTGTCGACGATCCTGCTCACCATGTACGACGGCCGGACGCGCCTCGCGTCGCAGGTCGCGGACGAGGTGCGCACCCACTTCGGCGACGAGGTACTGCGGACGAGCATTCCCCGCTCCGTCCGTATCTCGGAGGCGCCGAGCTACGGGCAGACGGTGCTGACTTACGATCCTGGATCAAGCGGTGCCCTCTCCTACTTCGAGGCGGCACGAGAGATTGCGCTGAGGGGTGTCGGCGTCAGCTATGACGCATCGCAGGCCCACCTCGGCGTACGGCAGAACGATCCGAGCATGGTGGAGGGCGTCCAGTGAGCGAGCGACGGAGGGGGCTGGGTCGTGGTCTTGGCGCACTGATCCCCGCTGCCCCGACAGAGAAGACGGTGACGCCGTCCGCGGTGGGCGGCAGCGTCTCCCCGTCTTCTGCGACGATGCCGATACTGCCGAACGAGCGAGGGGTGGCCGCCGCGAAGGTGGCCACGCTGTCGGATGTTTCACGTGAAACGGATGAGGCCTCGATTCATGGCGCTGCGGCCGTACCCGCGCCACCCATGGGCGCACACTTCGCCGAGATCCCCCTCGATGCCATCACGCCGAACCCTCGGCAGCCGCGCGATATCTTCGACGAGGACGCGCTGTCCGAGCTCATCACCTCCATCAAGGAGGTCGGTCTCCTCCAGCCGGTCGTCGTACGGCAGGTGGGGTCCGCACGCTATGAGCTCATCATGGGTGAGCGGCGATGGCGTGCCTGCCGTGAGGCGGGACTCGAGGCGATCCCGGCGATCGTACGGGCCACGGAGGACGAGAAGCTCCTCCTGGACGCGCTGTTGGAGAACCTGCACCGTGCCCAGTTGAACCCGCTGGAAGAGGCCGCCGCCTACGACCAGTTGCTGAAGGACTTCAACTGCACGCACGACCAGCTGGCGGACCGCATCGGCCGGTCCCGGCCACAGGTGTCCAACACTTTGCGCCTGCTGAAGCTCTCCCCGACCGTTCAGCGCAAGGTCGCCGCCGGTGTGCTGTCCGCCGGACACGCACGCGCGCTGCTGTCCGTCGAGGACGCGGAGGAGCAGGACCGGCTGGCCCACCGGATCGTGGCCGAAGGGCTGTCGGTGCGGGCGGTCGAGGAGATCGTGACCCTGATGGGTTCGCATCCCCAGAAGGATCGGCGGTCCAAGGGGCCGCGCGCCGGGGCTCTTGTCTCGCCGGCATTGACGGATCTGGCGACACGTCTCTCGGATCGCTTCGAGACGCGGGTGAAGGTCGACCTGGGGCAGAAGAAGGGCAAGATCACCGTCGAGTTCGCCTCCATGGAGGACCTCGAGCGCATTCTCGGCACCCTCGCTCCGGGTGAGGGGCCCGTTCTGCAGAAGAGTCCGGTGGACGACGACTCCGTGGAGACCGAGTCCTGATCCCTCGCCACGTGCGGCCGAGCAGCCGACCGGGTGACCAGGGGCGGACCGTGTCCGGTGTGTACCGGAACACGGTCCGCCCTTTGCTTTTTGGCGGTATCGATGGAATCGCTTCATGGATACGATGCGTTCGGACAGGGCGCATCCACCCGGCAGTACCTCTGAGAGCAAGGCAAGGGCCATGCGAATGACGAGCCGCACCGGACTGGTGAGCGCGGGGCTGGGGGTGGGCGCCGTCAGCGGCTTCATCGGTAGCCTGCTCAGGGAACGGAGCGCTCTGACAGCCGCCCGCGAGGCAGCGGGCGAAGGAAGCGAGGAACAGCCTTCATGGGCCGTCGGCTCGTACCGCTCACGCTGGACAACCTTCCGGACCTCCCCCAGCGTTGCCGCTCGTGCGTCTTCTGGGAACTCGACCCCGTCAGCGGCGAGGCAGCGGTAAAAGCGGGAACCTCCGCGGTCGAGAAGGAGTCGTGGATCTCGGCCGTGCTCCTGGACTGGGGGTCCTGCGGAAGAGTCGTCTACGTCGATGACGTCCCGGTGGGCTTCGTCCTCTACGCTCCCCCCGCCTATGTGCCACGCTCCACGGCGTTCCCCACCAGCCCCGTGTCGCCTGACGCGGTGCAGTTGATGACCGCGTTCATCATGCCGGGGTACCAGGGGCAGGGGCTGGGCCGGGTGATGGTGCAGACGGTGGCCAAGGACCTGCTGCGCCGGGGCTTCAAGGCGGTCGAGGCGTTCGGTGACGCCCGCTGGAAGGAGCCGGCCTGCGTCCTGCCCGCCGACCACTTGCTGGCCGTGGGCTTCAAGACGGTCCGGCAGCACCCCACCCACCCCCGGCTGAGGCTGGAACTGAGGACGACGCTCTCCTGGAAGGAAGACGTCGAGATGGCGTTGGACCGGCTGCTCGGGGCCGTGCAGAAGGAGCCGGCGCTGCGTCCCCTCTAACGCTCCTCATACGAATGGGCCGACCCAGATGGGCCGGCCCATTCGTGTTTCACGTGAAACATGCGCCGCCGGTGAGGCGGTCGATCATCACTTGGCGACAGTGATGAACTCCTCGAGGTCGCGGACGATCGCGGCCTTCGGCTTGGCGCCGACGATGGTCTTGGCGACCTCGCCACCCTGGTAGACGTTCAGGGTCGGGATGGACATGACGCCGTACTTGGCGGCCGTGGCCGGGTTCTCGTCGATGTTCAGCTTGACGATCTCGATCTCGTTGCCGTACTCGGCGGCGATGGCTTCGAGGGACGGGGCGATCTGGCGGCACGGACCGCACCAGGCGGCCCAGAAGTCCACCAGGACGGGCTTGTCGTTCTTGAGGACGTCCTGCTCGAAGGAGTCGTCGGTCACATGCTTCAGGGTGCCGGCCACAGCGGGCTCCTTATCTGGTTGGTGCGTGGGGAGGGTGGGGGTCAGACAGCGGTCTTCTCGGGTTCGGCCTTCTCCTCGTCCGCAAGAGCGGCGAGGAAGCGCTCGGCGTCGAGGGCGGCGGAACAGCCCGTACCGGCCGCGGTGATCGCCTGGCGGTAGGTGTGGTCGACCACGTCGCCGGCGCCGAAGACACCGGTGAGGTTCGTGCGCGTCGAGGGCGCCTCGACCTTCAGGTAGCCCTCCTCGTCCAGCTCCAGCTGGCCCTTGAAGAGCTCGGTGCGCGGGTCGTGGCCGATCGCGATGAACAGACCGGTCACCGCCAGGTCCGAGAGCTCGCCGGTCTTGACGTTGCGCAGCTTCAGGCCCGAGAGCTTCTGGTCGCCCTGGACCTCGGCGACCTCGCTGTCCCAGACGAACGAGATCTTCGGGTCGGCGAAGGCACGCTCCTGCATCGCCTTGGAGGCGCGCAGGGTGTCACGGCGGTGGACGATCGTCACGGACTTGGCGAAGCGGGAGAGGAAGGTGGCCTCCTCCATCGCGGTGTCGCCACCGCCGATCACAGCGATGTCGTGGTCCTTGAAGAAGAACCCGTCACAGGTGGCACACCACGAGACGCCGCGGCCGGAGAGGGCGTCCTCGTTCGGGAGACCGAGCTTGCGGTGCTGCGAGCCGGTGGTGACGATGACGGCCTTCGCCTTGTGGACCGTGCCGGCGGTGTCCGTGACGGTCTTGATCTCACCGGTCAGGTCGACGGCGACCACGTCGTCCGGGACGAGCTCGGCACCGAAGCGCTCCGCCTGGGCCCGCATGTTGTCCATGAGCTCAGGGCCCATGATGCCGTCCTGGAAGCCGGGGAAGTTCTCGACCTCGGTGGTGTTCATCAGCGCGCCGCCGGCGGTGACGGCGCCCTCGAACACCAAGGGCTTCAGCGACGCACGGGCGGTGTAGAGCGCCGCCGTGTAGCCGGCGGGCCCCGAGCCGATGATGATCACGTTACGAACGTCGCTCACGGCTTGTTTCCTCGTCTCTGGTCTGCGTCGGTCGACCGGGGAAGCTTCTTTCGGAACTCTCACCCCGTCCAACGGATCCTAAGGGGCGCGCATTCCCGCCGTGTCCGGGCACACGGGCACGGCGGGCTGCCGACAGGGAGAAGCGCACACCGTACGGGATACCACGCAGGAGGGAGACGAAGCGTCGGTCGTCAGGAGCGCGTGTAGGAGTGCTTCAGCAGAACCTTCGCCGTGGCGGCCGCGGACGGGTTGTCCACACAGGTCGCCTCGACGATGTACGCGGTCACACGAGTGTCGTCCGAGGGGTCGGGAAGCACGACGAGCAGAGCGTCCTTCCCTTTGTAGGTACCCGTCTCGGTGGCGAGTGCGGCGTCGTTGCGGCCGATGCCGTCGCTGACGCACTTGGGCACCGCGGGCTCCTTGAGGACCCTGGGATTGACGGCGTCGGACTCCGACTGCGACCCGAGTGTGTGGACGGTGCCGGGGCCCTTCACCTTCCCCTGGCTCTGTGCGAGGAGATCGGTGACCTGCTTCTCCAGTTTCCCTTCGGAGAAGGTGTCCGAGGCGGTCGTCCGGGTTCCCTCTTCCTGGCCGGTGCCGCCGTTCATGGAGGACAGCACCACCGACCCGAGCCCCAGAGCGGCGACCGTGAACACGGTCCCCAGGACGGCGACCCGGCGGCGGCCCCCGCGCAGACGACTCTTGCGTCCCGGTCCGGTCGTGGTGGAGCGGGGGCGCCCGGTCGGCCGGTCCTGGGACGCCGATGTTTCACGTGAAACATGCACAGGATCGTCGTCGGAGGATGCGGGAGACGCATCGGTGGGCTCCCCGGCGGCCTCTGACTCCGGCTCCGGCGCCGTGGCGTGCAGCAGGGCTTCCGCGGCCAGCGCGGCGTCGATGCGGCCTGCCACCTCGGCGGGCATGCGGGGTGGACCCGGCGCCGTACCGAGCAGGTCCCGGATCTCCTCGAGAGAGGCGTGGACGTCCGCGCAGAGCGCGCACTCGTCCAGATGCCGACGCACGTCGGCACTTCGGGCAGACGGGAGGAGTCCCTCGGTCAGATCGGAGATCTCCGCGACGTCCGGGTGCTCCGCCATGTCTGTCGTCGACGTCACGCTCGCCCACCTCCGCCCTTCACCGCAGCCGGGTCGTTCGATCCTGGGTCCGGCGGATCCGCTTGCCGCGGACCCGCTGCGGGTGGGACGGACGTCCCCTGCGTCCGGTTCCGTCCCTCACCCTGTCTTCCGTTCTCACCGGGGCCGTCCGGCCGTAGATGGGAGAGCAGGGGCAGGAGTCTGGCTCTGCCCCGTGCACAGCGGCTCTTCACCGTGCCGGTGGGCACATCGAGGATGCGGGCGGCTTCGGCGACCGGATAGCCCTGCATGTCCACGAGGACGAGCGCGGCCCGCTGATCGGGCGGGAGGGTGCCCATGGCTTCGATGAGCTGGCGGTGCAGATCGTTGCGCTCCGCGGGCGCGGAGGCGGACTCGTGGGGTTCGAGCAACTGCTCCAGGCGCTCCGTGTCGTCGACCGGAGCGGTCTTGCGGGAGGCCGCCTTGCGGGCGCGGTCCAGACAGGCGTTCACCGTGATCCGGTGCAGCCATGTCGTGACGGCCGACTGGCCTCGGAAGGTGTGGGCGGCCCGGTAGGCGGAGACGAGGGCGTCCTGGACGGCGTCAGCGGCTTCCTCGCGGTCACCGAGCGTCCGCAGCGCCACGGCCCAGAGCCGGTCGCGGTGACGCCGCACGAGTTCACCGAAGGCCTCGGGGTCGCCCTCCACATGGCGGGCGAGGAGGTCCTGATCACTGACGTCGCCGTAGGCGCTGTCGTCTGCCATCGGACCCCCTCCCCTGGGATGCGGTGAGCTGTCAGCCGAGGATTTTGATGTCGGTGATGGCCTGCTTGTATCCGGGCTGGCTGTAGTTGACGGAATCCTGGCCGGAGTACGGCATCGCGGTCAGCCACACCAGCACGTAGCGGCTCTTCACCGGCTTGTCGACCGCCACCTTCGCGGAAGTGCTGTTCGTCGTCGTCTCACCCAGCTCCTCCATCGAGCTCAGCGGTGTGGACGAGCTCAATGAGTCGGTGGCGTACAGCTTGACGGTGGTGTGATCACCGCCATAGCGCAGGGAGAGCGTCGCGGACGACACCTCCTGGTCGGAGCCGAGATCGTAGACGATGCCGACTCCGGGCTTGATCACTATCTTCGGACCGTCCGTGTAGCTGTTGGTCCGCCATCCCGTCGTCGTGCTGTCGTCGTACGTCAGGCCGACATCGCCCGGGTGCTGGGCTTCCCCCTCGGCCACGTACTCCTGGGCGCCCTCGATACCGAGCGGCTTGGCCGGCTTGGGCTTGTCCTCGTTCTTGTCGTCGCCGCCGTCCGTCGTCTGGGTCTGGTTGGTGTCGTCGGACTGTTTGTCCTGCTCCAGGAGCGCGTCCGCGAGCTGCCAGCTGCCCAGGCCGAGCGCGGCGATCAGCAGGGCCGAGACGGCCCACTTCAGCGCCTTGCCCGTGCGGCTCTGCAGCGGAGGAGGCGGAGTCGGCACCGGCTGGGTGACACCGGGGTGCGGCGCCGGACGGCCGTAGGTGCCCTGCTGGTACGTGGTGCGCTGGTAGTCGGGCGGGGTGGTGAACGCGGGCTCCGGCGGGCGGATGCGGGGCATCTCGCCGATCGCCTTCACCAGTTCCTCGGGTGTGGTGCACGCCGACTCGTGGCGCGAGGCCGTGGCGCCGTCGTTGGCGAGCGCCCGCATGGCCAGCTCGGACAGCCCGCGGTGGACACCGGCGCGCACCTGGTCGGGCGGGATCAGCCCGATGTCCTTCGGCAGTCCGGACATGCCGTAGGCGTCGTTCTCGTACGGCCAGCGCTGGGTGAGTGCCGCGTAGAGCAGGGCGCCGATCGACTCGGTGTCGGTGCGCTGCGGGGTGTCGGAGCCGACGCCGCGCAGCGCGGCGTTGACCGCGAGGCCGCGGATGCGCCACTGGCCGGTCGAGGTGCGCAGGACGGCGTTGGGGTTCAGCCGCAGATGCGCGAGGCCCTCACGGTGGGCCGCGGCCATGGCGGCGGAAATCTGACTGACCATCTGGTAGGCGTCGTACACCTCCAGCGGGCCGGCCGCCAGGAGCGTCGTCAGTTCCGTGGCGTCGGGGAGCCACTCGTGGACGACGTAGACGACGTCGTTCTCCTCGACGGCGTCCAGGACCTGGACGAAGCGCGGGTCGCCCAGCAGGGCGGCGGAACGGGCCGCGGCCAGGACGGACCGGGCGCGCGCGTGATCCGCGGGCAGGATGTGCACGCCGACGGCGCGGCGGAGCTTCTCGTCCACGGCACGCCAACTGCTGAACCCGTCCAGACGGGTGACGCACTCCTCGAGGCGGTAGCGCCTGGCCAGCTTGTGACCGCTGTGCAGTTCGGGTGGCGAGGTCATCGCGGAACCGTCGGTCCCGGCGCCCTCCTGTGCCTCGTCGTTGTCCGTGTCCCGCTCCCGGTTCTGGGCCACCCCGTCGGCCGTGGACTGGTCCGCCTGTGCGGTCAGCGGCTGCTCGCCGCTGTTGTCTGCCACGTCGACGGCAGCTGTGCTCCGTTCGGCCACCGTCGTTCCCTGCCTCCCCATCCCATGCGCGTCGGCCGGCGTCCGTCGCGCGCCGTTCGACGCCGAGACCAATTGTGCCCACAGTCCGCCGCTATGCACGACACACAGTGGCCGACGATGGTTGTGCGCCTACCCCCTGGCTCAGCGTCCAAGGCGTCCGCGCACCATACCGACCAGCGAGTTGACTTCGTCGATCCGCATCCGGCGGGCGGCCACGAAGAAGACTCCGAACAGTACGGCCCCACCGGCCAGCAGTGCCGCGAGCGAGCCCAGGACGCCCTGGCCGAGCGTCTGCACGACCCCGTAGCAGGCCGCGCCGCTGAGCAGCGCGGCGGGAACGGAGGCGATGCACAGCCGGGCGTAGGTCCGCAGCACCCGGGCGCCGTCCAGGTCCCCGCCCAGCCGCTTGCGCAGCCGGCGCCAGGCGACGCCGACACCGATCACGTAGGCCAGGCCGTAGGAGGCGGCCATGCCGACCACGGCCCAGCGGGCCGGGAGCACGACGTAGCAGATGCCCGAGGCGATCGCGTTGCCCGCGGCCACGATGACCGTGTTGTAGAAGGGGGTTCGGGTGTCCTCGTACGCGTAGAAGGCCCGCAGGACGACGTACTGCACCGAATAGGGGATCAGGCCGAGGCCGAAGGCCATCAGCATGTAGCCCATGTTGGTGGCCGCTTCGGTACCCGAGGAACCGAACATCAGCGTGCACATCGGGATGCCGAGCGAGACGAAGCCGAAGGCGATCGGCACGATCGCGACGGCCGTGGTGCGCAGGCCCTGGGAGATGTCGTCCCGGATGGCACCGCCGTCGTCCTCGGCCGCCGAGCGCGAGATGCGGGGCAGCAGGGCGGCCATCAGGGAGACGGTGATGATGGCCTGGGGCAGGCCCCAGATCAGCTGGGCGTTGGAGTAGGCGCTGAAGCCCGTTCCCGCGATGTCCGTGTCCTTCACCGACGCGGTCGCCAGCTGGGTGACGACCAGCGCGCCCGCCTGGTTGGCGAGGACGAACAGGATGGTCCACTTGGCGAGCATCGCCGCCTTGCCGAGCCCGTGGCCCTTCCAGTCGAAGCGCAGGCGGATACGGAACCCGGTCTCGCGCAGGTACGGGATCATCGCCAGGGCCTGGACGACGAGGCCGAGGAGAACGCCGACACCCAGCAGCCGCAGACCCTCCGGCGGGATGTTCGTGACCTCCATCTTCGAGTCCGCGGCGGTGCCGTAGACCCAGATGAAGGTGCCGAGGGTGACGATGATGACGATGTTGTTCAGGACCGGGGTCCACATCATCGCGCCGAACCGGCCGCGCACGTTGAGGATCTGACCCATCACCACGTGAACGCCCATGAAGAAGATTGAGGGCAGGAAGTAACGGGTGAAGGTGACGGCGACGTCGTTGGCCGCGGGGTCGGTGGCGACCGGGACCGACAGCGCGCGCACCAGGAGCGGGGCGGCCAGCCACGCGAGGGCGGTGAGCGCGGCCAGGGCCACCATCACCAGCGTCAGCAGGCGGTTGGCGTAGGCCTCGCCGCCGTCCTCGTCTTCCTTCATCGCTCGCACGAGTTGCGGCACGAAGACGGAGTTGAGGCCGCCGCCGACGGTCAGGATGTAGATCATCGTCGGCAGCTGGTAGGCGATCTGGAACGACTCGCCCAGCAGGGCGAGGCCGAGCGCCGAGACGATCATCGCGGACCGGACGAACCCCGTGAGGCGGGACACCATCGTGCCCGCCGCCATCACGGCGCTCGACTTCAGCAGTCCCCCGGCCCGGCCGCCCTTCTTCGGGGCGGGAGCCGGTTCGGGTGCGGGAGCCTCGGCGACGGGAGGCGGCGTGGCGCCCGCGTAGTGGCCGGGCGTCGAGGACGCCGGTCCCGGCACCGGCGCGTAGGACTGCCCGCTGCTCACCGGCGGGTGGGCCGGGTGTCCGCCGCCGTGCTGCTGGGGGTGCCCGACACCCTGCTGCTGGTCGGGGAAGGCGCCGCTCTGCTGCTGGTCGCGGAAGAGATGGGCGAAGGCGTCCGGCTCGTGGCGCTGGTCGACGGCCTGGCCGACCAGGTCGTCCACGCCCACGAACTGCGTGGTGCGCGGGTCGTCGCCGTACGGCAGGTACTGCGTCGGTCCGTCCGGTTCCGGCGCGGGGGTCGGGGCCCACACCCGTGGGTCGGGAGCGTACGGGGACTGGGGCGGCTGCCCGTACAGCGGCTGCTGAGGGGGGTAGGCGCCGGGAGGGGGCGGCGGGTGCGCGGCGCGGTCGTAGAGCGCCTCGGCGACCGGGTCCTGGGCGGTGAGGTCCTGTGCCCGGTAGGGATCCTGGTCGTAGGCGTCCTGGAGGTACGGGTCGGCGGGAGGCTGCGGCACCTGGTCGTGCCCGGGCGGCGGACCCTGCGGGGGGTCCGACTCGGGATAGCCCGAGTTGCCCGCGGCATGGCCGCGGTCACCGTCGTACGGCGCGTTCATGGTTACCCCACCTCATCGTCCCGGGCCCACCGGCCACGACATCCTCAACGGTCCACTCTCTCACCCGTGCCGGACGGGTCGGCGTTCTCCGGTGCGGTGTCCGGTGCCGGGTCACTCGGCTGCTCCGGGTCGTCCGCCCCGGAGTCCTGAGTGAGACGCTCTCCGGCGGTTTCCGGGTTCTGCGGGTCGTCGGCGTCCTCGTCCGCCTCGTGGTCCCGCTCCCGGGCCTCGCGGGCCGCGGCCCGCTTGCGCTGGGTGTACATCCGGAAGCCGGCGAGGACGAGCAGCAGCACTCCACCGCCGATGACCAGCATCACCGTGGCGGTGATCTCGGTGACCTTCACGTCGAACGTGACGGGCTCGCCGTACTTCTGGCCGTCCTGCGTGTACAGCTGGGCGACCACCGTCGCCCGTCCGTTGGCGTTGGCGGACGTGGTGAACTTCACCGACTGGCTGTGGCCGCCGGAGACCGCGACGCGCTGCTCCGCGTAGGCGTCCCCGTCGATCTCGAGCCGTGTCGGGTTGGTCGAGGTGAGGCGTAGCACCAGGTGCTCGACGCCCTGCACCAGGTTGTTCTGCACCGTCACGGGGATGGTGGCACTGCGGCCGGAGAGTTTCGTCTCCGACTTGTCGATCAGTCTGACCTGGCCGAGGAGCGTGTCGAGGTAGGCCTCGACACCGCTCCGGTAGATCGCGGCCTCCGACTGCCGGCCCCGCCAGGACACGGACATCTCCCGGTTCAGGGCGCGCCCGAACGGAGTCACCACCCGGGACTGGTCGGAGAGGATCACCTTGAACTTGTCGAGCTTGGCCTGGGTCCTGGCGATCTGCTCGAACGTCGTCCGTGGCAGCTCGTGCTTGCGCAAGGAGGAGGGGTACGCGGAGGCCGAGGGGACCTTGGTGGTGGCGGCGGGGTCCGGCTGGGCCTTGGCGGCGGCCACGAGGCCCTGCGACTCGGACCAGGTGCCGTCCTGGAGGATCGTGAGCGCCTCGGCCATCGTCTGGGCCTGGCTCGCGGACGGCGTGCGCTGCGGCGCGACGACGACGCTGCGCTGCTTCCCCGTCTGCAGACCGAGGGTCAGGCTCTGGGCCAGGAACCGCTGCACCGCGAGCGTGGAGGTGGAGGCCTTGGTCATGTCGCCCTGGAACACCGTGGACAGCCGCGCGTCCGCGACGACGGCCGTGGTGCCGCCGCCGATGGGCCGGGGCGCGGAGGGCGTGTACGACAGGCCGCCGGTCTCCTCGAAGGTGTCGCTGCGGGCGATCACCTTGTCGGCTCCGGCGGATGTGGCGACCTTGACGATGGAGGGGTCGACGGCGCCGTCGACGGGCCAGACGAAGTCCGTGCTGGGCTTGACGTGGAGGATCGCGTCAACGGTGCGGGAGGCCACGTCGGTGGCTTCCTTGAGGTGGCTCAGCGAGCCGGTGACGGACGTGCCGTTGTGTGCGAGGGAGGCCAGGTCGGGGTCGCCGAACGGCAGCGCGACGACCTCCTTGTCCGCCACGGCCTCCTGCACCTGGGTGAGCCAGTGCTTGGCGACCGCCTGGTGGCCGCCGACAACGGTGTCGTCACCCTCGCCGGGGACCTCGTACCGGTCGGTCATGGCCTCGACGGACGCCAGCAGGTCCGGATCGATCACCCAGGTGACGTCGAGGTCCTTGCCCAGCGCCACCATCCGGTCCAGCCGGCCGCCCGGGGAGATCTCCTTGGCCAGGTCGTCGTCGTGGAAGACCGGCGTCTGCTGCTCGTCCGAACGCGTCTCCGCCGTCATGTGGGCGGTGGAGACCAACGGCCACATGAACGTCGTCCTCGTCTTCGTGCCGGCGTCGTCGGGCTGCCACGGCAGGAATGTCCGCTGGACGCCGAGGATCTGCTCCCACTGCTGCGCGGAGGTCTGTCCGGAGAGCGTCACGGCCAGCTGGTAGACGCCGTCCTGTCCGAGATCCAGCTTGTTCACCGGTACCGAGAGGGTGAAGGGCTGGGAGACACCCGGAGTGAGCTTGGCGAACTCCTCGGAGTGCTTGTCGTCGACCTCCGGGCCGAGGGCGCTCTGCACGTCGGTGCTGTTCTTGGCGACGCTGTCGATGCCCGAGCGGGTGTTCAGCAGCGGTCCCACCCGCAGCCCCACGTGGGCGTCGGTGACGGTCTGCTTGCCCTTGTTGGTCACCGTTCCGGACACGGTGACGGTGTCGTCCTCGGTGGGGGCAGAAGGGGTGAGGGTGTCGACCGAGACGGAGACCGAGCCCGCGCCGGAGGCGGCCTGCGCCGTGTCCGCACCCGCGGCGTCCGCGGAGGGAGCGGCGGGCAGCTGGACGAGCCCCGTCAGCAGGGGCACTCCGGCGAGCAGGGCTCCGGTGCGCCACAGCCAGCGGCGGGCAGGTGAGGGACTCGTCCCCTGGAAGTCTGCCGCCTCGGCCACGCGCTCGCCCGTCCCTCGTCTTCGTCAGTGTTCGTCGGAATGTGCGTCCAGGCATGGTAACGAGGCGCGCTGGGAGGAAGTGCCGCGGACCGGTCCACAAGATCGGGAGACGTGGGCTTGTCCGTGTATCGGCGGGGGTGTCCGTGCGCGCGTTATTGGGGGAGCCTTCGGAGGTTCGGGCCACGTACCCTCTTCTGTTGTGCCGAACGCCAACGAAGAAACCAGTGCCCTGAGCCAGGCGCAGGACCGCGCCGTGAGTGAACTGCTGCGGGTCGCCCCTGTCGCCGACGACCTCGCCCGCCGCTTCCAGGAGGCCGGGTTCTCACTCGCCCTGGTGGGCGGCTCGGTGCGGGACGCGCTGCTCGGCCGTCTCGGCAACGATCTGGACTTCACGACCGACGCCCGCCCGCAGGACGTCCTGAAGATCATGCGTCCCTGGGCGGACGCCGTCTGGGACGTCGGGATCGCCTTCGGTACGGTCGGCGCGCAGAAGGAAGCCCGCGTCGGGGACGTCGACCGAAGCTTCCAGATCGAGGTGACCACCTATCGCTCGGAAGCGTACGACCGCACTTCGCGCAAGCCGGAGGTGTCGTACGGCGACTCCATCGAGGAGGACCTGGTCCGCCGTGACTTCACGGTGAACGCGATGGCCGTCGCGCTGCCGGAGAAGCGGTTCATCGATCCGCACGGCGGTCGCGCCGATCTGGCCGCGCGGGTGCTGCGCACCCCGGGCACGCCCGAGGAGTCCTTCTCGGACGATCCGCTGCGGATGATGCGGGCCGCCCGTTTCGCCGCCCAGCTCGACTTCGAGGTGGCATCCGAGGTCGTCACGGCGATGAAGGAGATGGCCGGACGCATCGAGATCGTCTCCGCCGAGCGCGTAAGGGACGAGCTGAACAAGCTGATCCTCTCCACGCACCCGCGCAAGGGTCTGTCCCTGCTCGTGGACACCGGGATCGCCGAATACGTGCTGCCCGAGCTGCCGGCCCTGCACCTGGAGCGGGACGAGCACCACCGGCACAAGGACGTCTACGACCACACGCTGATCGTCCTGGAGCAGGCGATGGCCCTGGAGGAGGACGGCCCCGACCTGACCCTTCGCCTGGCGGCCCTGCTGCACGACATCGGCAAGCCGCGCACGCGTCGCTTCGAGAAGGACGGCCGCGTCTCGTTCCACCACCACGAGGTGGTCGGGGCGAAGATGACCAAGAAGCGCATGACGGCGCTCAAGTACTCCAACGAGCTGGTGAAGGACGTCTCGCGTCTCGTCGAGCTCCATCTGCGCTTCCACGGCTACGGCACGGGAGAGTGGACGGACTCTGCCGTGCGTCGCTATGTCCGTGACGCCGGACCGCTCCTCGGCCGGCTCCACAAGCTGACCCGTTCGGACTGCACGACCCGCAACAAGCGAAAGGCCTCGGCGCTCTCGCGTGCGTACGACGGCCTGGAGGAGCGGATCGCCCAGCTCCAGGAGCAGGAGGAGCTGGACGCCATCCGTCCGGACCTCGACGGCAACCAGATCATGGAGATTCTCGGCGTCAAGCCGGGGCCGGCCGTCGGTCAGGCGTACAAGCACCTGCTGGAGCTCCGGCTGGAGAACGGTCCGATGGAGTACGGCGCGGCGGTGGCGGCACTCAAGGAGTGGTGGGCCGGGCAGCAGGGCTGAGAGCATGGAGCGGGGTCATGTTTCACGTGAAAAAAGTGCCCCCGACCATGCTTATGGGTGGGGGTTGTGGTGTGTACACCACCCAGACGAGTGTTTATAATTGGGTTTGGTGGGTGT